>CBFGMX010000153.1:0-13451 GCA_965649955.1 uncultured bacterium | reverse complement strand
TTGGAAGGCATTTGAAGCCTTAACCCGCACCAGATTCGCATTTGGGTAGCCTTGCCTCAAAAGTCCTTTTTGCAGCGGCTTCGCCGCCGGTTCGGGCTTTGCCCAAATCTACAGCCGCTTTGCTAGAACAATCGCAGGGTAACGCCTACGTTCGGTTCGACTTCGCGTAGGAGTGTTGCGTCATCGACTTTTGCATCATTAACGTCATAACTGACAGCGTGGCTCGTCATCTGATCGGAAGCGAAGGGAACGAGCAGGTCTTTTAGATCCGCAGCGCGGGAGTCCTCGCTAAGCCATGCGTCGTACGAGTCCGGTCGTAAGATCACCGGCATGCGAGTATGAAACTCTGCTAACAATTCATTTGCGGTGGTCGTCACGATCGCGCAGGAAGTAATTGACCGATCGTCGCACTGCCACCGGTCCCAGATGCCGGCGAAGGCGAACGGCGCCGCATCCCTCATCCGAAAGTAATAAGGCTGAGAGATCTTTCCATTCCGTTCCCATTCGTAAAACCCGTCGGCAAGAATCAGGCATCGACGTTTTTCAAACGACTCTTTAAAGCTCGGTTTTTCTGCTATCGTTTCGACGCGCGCGTTTATGATTCCCTTCGCTTCTTTGCTCCAGGACGGAATCAGGCCCCACTGAAGAAACTGCGGCTCACGGATCGCGGCGCGTTGCATGACTGTCAGAATGGGTTGACTGGGAGCGATGTTGTAGCGCGGGATCAGATTCTCGAGATCGTGATCATCGATACCGCGTATCTTGATTCCTTTCGGGTCTTTTAAAGTAAATCGTCCGCACATAGTTGAACTCGTTTGTAGCTAAAGCGCCTCCTCTTTTCAAGTACGCTCATCCAACACCATTGGGTGTTACGTTGCTTTGAAACGTTACACCGGCCCGCATCGAAGTAAGCCAATTCATTCACGCGCCCACTCATTGAACCCAGACAGAACACCGAACCGCCCGCTTGTTCGGGACGGCACCGAATCTGCTGAGAAATGTGAATGGCCAGTCTTGAGTCAGCGAAAAAGGGGGATGCGGTAATGAAGGACGCTCTTGCAGCTCGGGGAATAGTCGAAATTATTCACATGCTTTCGTCACAAGGTGCCACTGGCAGGCTTGCGATCAGCACGGGAATGACCAACGGCGCAGTGTTCTTCGACAGAGGTCAACTGATAGAGGCCCGGTTGGGCAAGCTCACCGGCTTTCAGGCAATCAACGCGCTAGCGTCCGTGCGAGACGCCAGCTACGACTTCAATCCCGCGATAGTGCCTCCTGCACAGAGTTCGATAAGTTCGAGTGAGCGAGTGCTGCTGAAAGATTTTTTCGGTGTTGACGCCTTCGATCGCGAGCATGCACGCGATGTGGACATAGATTGGACCCATGATGATCAGCGGTTAACTTCCGATGACGATGATGAAGCGACGCTGGTAAGGCCCAGGCCGGCCGTCGCCGTATCTCCACGTCCGTCATACGAACCACTTCCGAGTTCTACGTTCGCGCCAACCCGATCCGCTTTTCGCCCGGCGTTATTCCTACTTCTTCTGACGGTACTTGCGGCCGCCGTAGTCTTCGCGATCGTCTATCGATCTCGCAAACCGGATTCGACCGCATCGGTCGCGCCCGCAGTTCAACCTGCACCGCCCGCAAGCGTACCGCAGGAGAGTAACGGGCAGCAGCAATCTCCGGCGGAGATTACTTCTGCCGTTCCCGACCTATCGGGCAACTGGAAGGTCGTCAATACGGTCGAGCAAACCTCTTATGAAGCGTATAAGAACATGGAGATTGGCTTTAACGTTTCCATCAACCAGGCAGGAAAAGACTTTACCGGAACAGGCGAAAAGATCTCCGAAAATGGTCGCAGCCTGCCTGCCGCCGGAAGAACCCCGATAGTGGTTAAAGGCACAATCGACGGCGACAAGATCGAAGCAACGTTTTCTGAAAACGGCGCCGTGCGAAAAACCAATGGTCGCTTCGTCTGGAGAATCGACAAAGGAAGTGGTGGTCTAACCGGCACCTTTATCTCGACAGCCGCTCGCACTCGCGGAAAATCAGCCGCGACAAAGGTGTTATAATGCGCGGCGTTGATTGAATCGTTACTAACGCTCGATTCAGCCCGGTCAAATTCGGAGCTTACCTGAACTCGTCTCCCGAAAACCGCCGCACCGCGTATGAAATTGCGGGCGTCTGTCTTCTATTAATCGTTCTCAGCCTACAACTGTTCTTCTCAGTGCGACGCGAATCTCAGACGTGGGACGAGGCGAACCACATCTTCGCCGGATATCGCACGTGGACCGATGGCGACTTCGGCCTGAATCCGGAACACCCTCCACTCGTAAAACTCCTCGCGACCATACCCCTGTTGCGCGCGCAGTTGAAGAATCCTGTTCTTGAAGAACGCTACTTCAAAGAAGATGCATTCCTGCGCGGCAAGGAATTCCTCTACCAGAACGATGCCGATAAAATTCTCGCTCGTACACGAACGGCCGCCGCTGTTCTGACACTGCTTACGGCGCTGGTCGTCTTTCTTGCAACCAGGGAGATGTTTGGCCGCGGCGCTGCTTTCGTTGCCCTCATTCTGCTGACTTTCGATCCCAACCTCCTGGCCCACGGCGCACTGATCACAAACGACGTCGGCTTCGCCTGCTTCATGTTGCTCAGCGTCTACACGTTCTATCGCTTCGTGAAGTCGCCAGCGGCCTTGCGGTTGGTGGTGGCGGGAGCATCGGTCGGACTGGCACTGGCGGTCAAACACACCGGTGTGCTTATCGTGCCGATCCTGTTCTTGCTCGCACTTTCCGAGATCCTCCGGAACGTCTTCGCGTCGGATCGTGAAAAGATCACACGTCATGCACTCAAGACTCTGGGATCGCTGGTGCTTATCATGCTGATAGGCTGGGTGGTCCTATGGTCGTTTTACAGATTCCGTTACGACGCACGGCCGCATGGTCTGCAACTGAATCCCCCACTGGCTGAATATGTCAAAGGTTTGGAACCTCACGAAGCATGGCCCATTTCAACAATGGCTCGACTGCGTATCCTTCCAGAGTCGTATCTTTATGGATTGGTCGATATAAAGCTCACTGCGAATTACTATACGAGCTACGTCCTGGGCAAGGTGTATGCCCACAGCGTTTGGTTCTACTTCCCGGTGACTTTTCTGATCAAGTCGACTGTCGGTGTGCTGGCGCTATCGTTGTTGAGTCTCGCCGTCGTTGTTAGTGGTCGTTTGAGTCGTGGCCGGGAGATTTTGTTTTTGCTGGTCCCACCCGGCGTTTATTTAGTGGTTGCACTGACGGCGGGAATGAACATCGGTGTGCGGCATGTGCTGATCGTTTACGTATTCGTGTATGTACTCATCGGGGGTGCAGCCTGGGCTTTGATCCGCAGGAGTCGCAGGCGGGCCTACATCGTGGGAGCGTTGTTGCTACTGCACCTGGGCTCGTCGTTGATGGCGTTTCCAAACTACATCGCGTACGGAAACGAACTATGGGGTGGACCATCGCAGACCTACCGGTACTTGAGCGACTCGAACGCCGACTGGGGTCAACAACTAAAGAGCGTTAAGCAGTATCTCGACCAGCGTGGAGTAAAAGACTGCTGGTTCGTATATTTCGCGGAAGGTGTGGCCGAGCCCAGCTACTACGGAATACCCTGTAAGCCCTTGCCGACCATTAACACACTCTGGTTAAACCTGCCAATTGAAGTGCCGGAGTCGATAGATGGGCCTGTGCTGATCAGCGCCGCCAACTTGTCGGGTTTCGAATTTGGTCCGGGATCTCTTGATCCGTACGATCAATTCAAGCGCCTGAGTCCCACGGCGGTGATCGATCGCGGCGTGTTTGTCTTCGACGGTAAGTTTGATTTGCCGCTGGCTGCGGCGATCAGGAAAGCGCAGAAGGCGCAAAACCTCGTGCAGGCAAAACAACTCGAACAGGCGTTGCACGAAGCTCAGGCGGCGGTCGCATTGGCGCCGGATTCGATACAGGCGCAACTTGCGCTGGGCGATGTGCTCCGCGAGATGGGTCGAGTTGAAGAGGCACGTGCGCGTTACGACAAGTCACTCGAACTTGCGAAGACGATCGAGCCGGAGTTTCAGATTCGTTCCATTCCGGGTATCGAGGATAGGCTACAGTCACTCGCGGGCCGGTAACGCCAAATTTTTTATTGACTGTTTCCCGATCGCGTGGTATTAATTCGCGCCACGAATTAAATCGCCATCAAGACGGACAAACAGGGAAGTAGCGGGCGAAGCTAACGCGTAAAAAAGTAAGGCCGAGCTGTGCGAAGAATCGATCTGTCTAATTTTCAGGTCGCCACGAGCGAGACCGCGCGCGATATCAACCGGCGTATCGTTCTAAATCTGATCCGCACGCACCAGCCAATCTCGCGGGCCGACCTGGCGCGCCATTCAGGTCTGCAACGCAGCACCGTGTCAGTCATCGCCGAGCAGCTAATCAAGGAGCGCTGGATCACTGAAGGCGCCAACGGGCATACAGCAAGAGGTCGCCGCCCCCGCTTTCTTCATTTGAATAAAGAGCGCGTCGGAATCATTGGCGTCAACATCCGCCCGGTTACGACCACGCTTGCTCTTGCCGATCTCGACGCAAACTTTCTCGCACAGGATTCACTAACCACGCCACAGAATCCGAAACAGTTCCTCGCGGAGCTGGTTCCACGAGTTCGAAAACTCATGGACACACGTCCCGAACTCACCTACGAAGGTATCGGCGTGAGCCTTCCCGGTCGCGTTGATATTGCGACGCGGAAACTCGTCTTCGCCCCGAACCTGGGCTGGCGAGACTTCGACCTGAAAACGCCGCTGGAAAAGGCCACTCAGCTTCCGGTGGAGTTGGAAAACGCCGCAAATTCCTGTGCACTTTCCGAGATCTGCTTCGGCCGGCGGGCGGAGGGTCTGCGAAATCTGGTGGTCGTGACGGTGTCGGAAGGTATCGGCTGCGGCCTGATACTCAATCATCAACTGGTCCAGGGATCCACCGGCACCGCGGGAGAATTCGGACACGCTGCTCTCGTGCAGGACGGTCTCGAATGCAGTTGTGGTAATCGCGGGTGTTGGGAGATGTATGCCTCGAACTCGGCCGCCGTCCGGTATTACACGCAAGCCGGGACCTCGAGCCGGGGACGGCGTTCGGCAACCGAGGAAAACACCATCAGTTTCGATCATCTGTTGCGGCTTGCGGCGCAGGGTGACAGCAAAGCCGTGGACGCTTTGCAGCAGATGGCGAAGTATCTCGGATTGGGAATCGGGCCCCTGATTGCCGGCCTGGCGCCGGACATGATCGTGATCGTCGGCGAGGTCACGCGTGCGTGGCAACGGGTGGGACCGATCATCAAGGAAACGGTACGGCAGCACTCGTTTACGCGAGCGGAGACACAGATCGTACCGAGCGACCCGATCACTCAGCCGCGTTTGCGCGGCACCATTGCTCTCGTTTTACTGAAACATTTCGGCGCACCTGCAATCGCTTAAGTTTTCTGTTCGGTATTTTGTTGTGGACTCGAATTAATTGATCAAAAGCGAGCCTCCCGGCTCGACGACGCCCACAGAAACGTCAAACCCGAAGAGGAGAGAGAGTCATGTTTACCTTCACCGTTTGTCCTGAGCGAACAAAGCGCAATACACATCTTTCCGAGCAAATGGGCGAAAAAACATTGCCCTCAGCCCAACGAGCCTTAAAGCGAACTGCTCGATATCTGGCGCTGTTGGCCCTATCGATCCTGCTTGTGCCCGCTGCCGCGCCAGCACAAGTCCTTTACGGCTCTCTCGTCGGCAACGTTACCGATCCTAACGGAGCCGCCGTCCAGGGCGCGAAGGTTGAAATTGCCAATGTCGCGACTGGAGACGTATCAACTGTTACTACAGACGACCGCGGCGCCTATTCCGTCAATGACCTCCAGGTGGGCGTCTACAAGGTGACGATATCCCGAACGTCCTTCAAAACCACCATCAAAGCAGACGTCCGCATCGATGCAAATAAAACTTACCGTTTCGATGCTCAATTAGAAATCGGAGGTCTCGAGGAGACGGTGCTCGTCTCCGCCGGCCTGGACGCCACGCTCCAGACGGATCGTGCTGACGTGAACGTCACGCAGACGGCCAGGGAGATCAATAACCTGCCGCTATTCGGCAGCGTCGGCCGCAACTACCAGAGCCTGCTGCAACTGATCCCCGGCACCGCAAGGGGAACAGGAAGCTTCTTCCTTAACGCGACGGGCAGCGGCGAGGACAACTCGGCGGCCGGCAACCCGCAGAGGTCGATCTCTTACAACGTCAACGGCGTCTCACGTCTTCAGAACAACACCAAGATTGACGGTGCAAGTGTTATTTACCCGTGGCTGCCGACGAATACGGTTTATGTGCCTCCGGCGGAGTCGATCCAGGAGGTGAACATCGTTACCAATGCCTTCGACGCGGAACAGGGTCTCGCGGGTGGGGCGGCGATCAACGTAAGTATCAAATCGGGCGGCAACGATTTCCACGGCGCAGGTTGGTTTTACGATACGAACAGCCGCTTCAGGTCGCGCAACTTCTTTCAACCTACGAACCAGACGACCAATCCCAAGAACATTCTGGCGCAGTTCGGGTATGCCGTTAGTGGTCCAGTGATTCTGCCGCGGTTCGGTGAAGGAGGGCCGTCAGTTTGGAGTGGCAAGAACAAACTCTTTTTCTTCACCGATCTCGAGCGGACGACTCAGCGGAATGCGGCGGGCGCCACTGTCAGCGTTGCACCGGCGAGCTTGCGTCCTGACGCGAATGGCAACGTGAACTTCACCGGCACAGGCATCACGGTCTACGACCCGGCGTCGAATCCGAATCCGGCCTTGCGCACGCCGTTTCCCAACAACACAATTCCGGGCAACAGGATCGACATCGCAGCCATCGAGATCATGAGGCGCTTACCGCTGCCGAACCAGTCTGGTTTCACAAACAATTTCGCCACTGCCGGAGTCGCGGAGTTCAATCGCACGAACATGGATATCAAGATCAATTACGACGGCGGCAAGCTCACGTTGTTTGGCCGTTATAGCCGTTCGCCTACGCTGATCGTCGACCCGCCGATTTTTGGGGAAGTCAGTGGTCCAGCTTTGAACGGCGGGCAGCTCGGCACCGCTCCGGGTTTGATTAATGTGTTTGGTTTCGGCGGTACTTATACTTTCAGCCCGACGCTGGTTCTCGACGCAAACGTTGGCTACACGCGCCAGCGTCTCGGCGCGGAGGGTTTCGACATCAACACGAATTTCGGGCTCGAGGTCTTGCAGATTCCGGGTACCAATGGTCCGGATCACCTGCAAGGCGGCGTTCCCGCGTTCCAGATCAATGGCGGTTGGACCAACATCGGCAACGACAACACCGGTAATCCGTTCCTGTTCCGCGACAACCAGTACGTCGCCGCCGCGAATCTGTCGTGGATCAAAGGTGCTCACGCGTTCAGATTTGGCGTCGATTATCTCAATCCTCAGCTCAATCACTTCCAGCCGCAGGGAGGGGCCTTCCAAACAGTGCGCGGCACGTTTGGTTTCAGCGGCAACGCGACACGGCAGCAAGGCAATGCCGGCAGTATCGCCGAGAGCCAGCTATTTCATAGTTGGGCTGACTTCCTGCTGGGCCTGCCCACCGCGGCGGGCAAGGTGGACCAACTTCGCAACCCGAATTCCGTCTGGTGGAAACAGTACGCGCTTTACGCCCGCGACCATTGGCAGATCGGTCGCCGCGTGACTCTGACCTATGGTCTACGCTGGGAGTTGTTTGGTGTCCCGAGGAAAGATCATACGGGCATCAATTTGTTCGATCCGGAAACTGGAAAAGTCTTCACGGGCGGTCTTAGTGGAGTACCATTCAACAGCGGCGCAGAATCCGGAACGGGTCAGTTCCTGCCGCGGGTGGGAATTGCAATTCGTTGGAACGACAAGACCGTGCTTCGCGGCGGTTATGGCCAATCGGCTGATCCCCGGCCTTTTCAGGACGTAAGGAACGCTTTTCCGATCGCTAACATCTGGTCCATGCCGGCAATCACTTTCAACGGGGTGACGAACGCGTTCATTCCCGTAACCACTTTAAGGCAGGGGTTGATCAACACGAGCACTCCACCGGATCTGACCCAGGGCATTATTTCGCTTCCGGCAAACACCGGCACAACAACGTTCCCGAAAGAACCGAGGCGCAAGGAGATCCACTCGTTTAACTTCTTCATCGAGCGTGAACTGCCGTGGAAGTTTGTGGGCCAGGTCGGCTATGTTGGCACCCGCGCAGTCGATCAGATGGGTTTCATCAACATCAATGCAGGACCGCCGGGAACGGGAACGGCTGGACGTCCCCTTTTCATTAGGTTTGGATTACAGGCGGACATAAACTCGCTCCAGCCCTACGGGACTACCACTTACGACGGTCTTCAGGCATTGTTCACTCGTCGTTGGGCCAGTTCGATGCTCGGCGCGTCTTACACATGGTCCAGGACGATGAACTACGCTGATAACGATCAGGGGCCGAGGATTCAATTCCAGCCCGCGAAGGAGCGGAACCGCGGACCGGCCGGCTATGACCGAACACACAACCTTCAGATGTATGGCGTTTATGACCTGCCTTTCGGTAAAGGTCAGCGGCTGGCTCGTGAGGGCTGGGCAAGTGCGGTGTTCGGAGGGTTCCGGGTGAGCGGCGTGGTCAGTGTCATGAGCGGTCTGCCGTTCTATGTTATCCAGGGCAGCGCGCCGAATCTGCTGGCCGGCGGCAGCGGTCAAGTGCCGAATCAACTCAACCCGACGATCCGCATTTCCGAGGGGGTCGGCACTACGGCCCAACGTGGCGCGGCTGCTGGACCATGGTTCGATAATACGGTATTGGGAGTAAACTGCACGGCGAATTGTGCGTGGGCGCCGGAGACCGGCGCGCGCTTCGGATCGGTCGGGCGGAATAGTCTTCGTGGTCCAGGTTTCTTTGAGACGGACGTGAGCATCTTCCGCACGTTCTCGTTCTCCGAGAGCGTTAAGTTGCAACTGCGAGCGGAGGCGCTGAACGCGACAAACCACGCAAACTTTGCCAACCCGCAGTCGGACATTAATAATGCCACGTTCGGGTTTATCACCAGCACCTATGGGCCAAACCAGTCGCGCCAGTGGCGTTTCGGAATGCATCTCAGTTTCTGATTGCATGGCCGCAAAGAAGCACAGAAGCAAAAACCGGTCGGGTAAACTGTTCGCACTTTTTGTGGTTCTTTGCGGCTTACTTTGCGCACCCGCGCAGGGGCAAACGAATTCTGATCGCTGGCTCGATTACGCGGCGGGCGATTACGACATCCTGCCAAACGTTACTTATGCGAAGGCAAGCAACTTCGAACTAAAACTCGATCTGTATCTGCCGAAGAATCGAACACGTCCCAATGCGACGTTGATTCTCTTTCACGGCGGTGGTTGGGTTGACGGACAAAAAGAACGCAACGTGCTCTTCCTGCTGCCCTACCTCGAGATGGGTTGGTCGGCTGTCAATGTCGAGTATCGAACAGCGCGCCAGGCGCCGGCGCCCGCGGCGGTGGAGGACTGCCGCTGTGCGCTTCGCTGGCTCACGTATCGAGCGCGTGAGTATTCGCTCGATCCATCGCGTTTTGTGTTGACGGGGACCTCGGCGGGTGGACATCTCGCTTTGATTACAGGCATGTTGCCGGCGAACAATGTTTTCGATCGCCAGTGTCCGATTGAAGGAAACGATCGTTGGGGTTCCGCGACAGTGCCCGAGCCGAAGGTGGCAGCGATCGTCAATTGGTTTGGGATCGGCGACGTCGCGGATTTGCTTGATGGTCCAAACGCCAGGAACTACGCGCGCGAGTGGTTTGGCAGTTCGACGAATGCGGTCCAACTCGCAAACCAGCTTTCTCCGGTCAACCACGTCCGCGCGGGCCTGCCTCCGATTATCACCATCCACGGCGAGAACGACGACGTTGCGCCGTACCAGCACTCTGTTCGACTTCATGCCGCACTGGATAAAGCCGGAGTTCCCAACCGGCTGGTAACCATTCGCGGCCGTAAGCATGGCGGCTTCAGTCGTGAAGAGCTGTTAAGCAGTTACGCTGCGATTCGAGAGTTTCTTCGCAAGCAGGGTCTATTGTGAGCCACGAAAAAGCGCAAAGGTCGGAAAGAAAATTCTCATTCGCAATCAACTGCTTTGCGAGTTTTGTATTTCTTTGCGGGTGTCTGTTGCTGTTTGCGCCGGCCGTTAAGGCAGACGATGGTTATCGTCTCTGGCTCCGATATGACCAACTACCGGAGCGGTCGGTCGAGATGTACCACCGGCGCATCAAGACGATCGCTGTTCAAGGAAAGTCTGCAACCTTTGATGCTATAGCCAGTGAAATCAGCCGGGGCTGCAATGGATTACTCGGGACGGCTGTCGTCGTCGGAGATCTCGAGGACGCCGATGTTGTAGTTGGACTTCCGCAGACGTCCACTTCGATTGGGAAACTGCGCTGGGACGCGGAGCTGAAGAGACTCGGGCCGGAAGGCTACCGGATTCGCACGATCAGAGATGCCAATCGAGACGTGATCGTAATTGCCTCCACAACCGACATTGGAGCGCTCTACGGAACGTTTCACTTTCTGCGTCTGTTGCAAACCGAACAGCCACTGGATCGTTTGCAGATCGATCAACGACCGGCGTTGAAGCTGCGGCTGCTCAATCACTGGGACAATCTCGACCGGACCATTGAACGAGGATACGCCGGCAAGTCGCTGTGGAATTGGGATGAACTGCCGTCGCGCATCGATCCGCGTTTGCGCGACTACGCAAGGGCCAACGCTTCGATCGGCATCAACGGTGCTGTCCTTAATAACGTCAACGCCAGCTCCGAGTTTCTGACCCCGAAGTATCTAGAAAGGGTCGCGGCAATTGCCGGTGTCTTCCGCGTTTATGGAATTCGGGTATATCTTTCCGCCCGTTTTTCAGCGCCGATGGAGTTGAGTAAGCTGCCAACCGCCGATCCGCTCGATGCAGCGGTGATTGCCTGGTGGAAGCAGAAGGCCGATGAGATCTACAAGTTGATTCCGGACTTCGGCGGCTTCACGGTCAAAGCAAACAGCGAAGGGCAACCTGGTCCACGAACCTACAACCGCAATCACGTTGATGGCGCAAACATGCTGGCCGCCGCCGTCGCACCGCATGACGGTATCGTCATGTGGCGGGCATTTGTTTACGACATGAAGCCCGGCTACGACCGTGCCGGAGCGGCCTACGAGAACCTTCAGCCATTCGACGGTAAGTTTGCGCCAAACGTACTGCTCCAGGTGAAGAATGGACCGATAGACTTCCAACCGCGCGAGCCGTTTCATCCACTGTTCGGCGCAATGCCGCGCACACAGGTGATGCCGGAGTTGCAGATAACTCAGGAGTATCTTGGCTTCTCGAATCATTTTGTTTTTCTGGCATCGATGTGGCGTGAGTTTCTCGACGCCGACACGTACGCGCGCGGACCAAACTCGACCGTGGCTCGCGTTGTGGATGGCACATTGTATCGACAGCGTCTGACGGGTATCGCGGGAGTTGCGAATACAGGCACCGATCGAAACTGGACCGGGCATCATCTCTTGCAGGCAAACTGGTATGCCTTCGGCCGATTAGCCTGGAACCCGGCGCTTGCGTCGCAGGAGATTGCGACGGAATGGACCATGATGACGCTCACGCGAGGACAAAGCGCCGTCGTGATGATCGTGCGACTAATGCTCGATTCGCATGATGCGGTTGTGAATTACATGACGCCGCTGGGTTTGCATCACATCATGTGGGGTGGTCACCATTACGGACCAGCACCGTGGTGGGACAAGGAGCAACGTGACGACTGGAACCCGGTCTATTACCACAAAGCGGATGCGTTTGGGATCGGATTTGACAGGACCAAGACCGGTAGCAACACGGTGAGTCAATACGCGGGGCGCGCTCGGCAGCAATTCGCGGAGGTCCATCAGTGTCCCGAAAAGTTTCTGCTTTGGTTTCATCACGTGCCGTGGGACCACAAGATGAAATCCGGCCGCACACTCTGGGAGGAATTGGCGTTGCACTATCAGAAAGGGGTCGAATGGGTGAGAGCGACGCGGGTCACCTGGACCAAACTGGCCGGCACGATGGATCCCGAGCGGCACGCGGCGGTAGCGCAGAAGTTGGCGATTCAAGAGCGCGATGCCGTTTGGTGGCGTGACGCGTGTTTGCTGTACTTTCAGACATTTGCGAAGCGTCCGTTGCCGAGCGGCGTCGAGCCTCCGGCAAAAACACTGGCCGATTACAAAGCGAAAGCGCTGGAGTGGTAACCCCGAATTACGCTGATGAAAATCACTGATCTTCGGGCCACGACTGTTACTGTTCCCCTCGAAGCGCCGTTGCGTCACGCTAACGGCTGTCACTGGGGGCGGTTCGTCCGCACGATCATCGAAGTAGAAACGGATGAAGGACTCGTCGGCCTGGGTGAAATGGGTGGCGGTGGTGAGTCGGCGGAAGCCGCATTTCACGCACTGAAAACTTATTTACTCGGACACGATCCCACGCGACTCGAAGAGCTCAGATTTCTGATCAGCAATCCGACAGCATCGCTCTACAACAATCGTACGCAGATGCTGGCGGCACTCGAGTTCGCCTGTCTCGACATTCTGGGACAGAAGTGGGGCGTGCCCGTGTCCGAGATCCTCGGTGGGCGTTTGCGCTACCGCGTGCCGTTTGCTTCTTACTTATTCTTTTGTTATCCCAACTCGCAAAGTGGAACGGGCGAGGTTCGAACGATCGAACAGTTAATCGAAGCGGCGCAGACGTTGAAGAGGCGTTACGGCTTCACCTCACACAAGTTGAAGGGAGGGGTATTTCCTCCGGAATACGAGCTCGAATGCTATCGTGCTCTTGCTCGAGCACTCGACGGCGATCGCTTTCGTTTCGATCCGAATGGGGTGTGGTCCACCGAGACATCGATCTGGTTTGGCCGGCAGATCGAAGACATTCGTAACGATTATCTGGAAGATCCGGTATTTGGTATGAATGGAATGCGGCGTGTGCGCGAGAAGGTCCGGATGCCGCTCGCGACGAACACGGTCGTAATCAATTTCGAGCAATTGGCTGCTAACATTCTCAACACCGCGGTCGACGTGGTGCTGCTGGACACGACTTTCTGGGGCGGCATTCGCGCCTGTGTGAAAGCGGCCGGTGTTTGCGAGACGTTTCAATTGGGCGTTGCCGTACATTCATCGGGAGAACTTGGAATTCAACTGGCAACGATGTTGCATCTCGGCGCCGTGATTCCTAATCTGTCGTTCGCGGCTGATGCTCATTATCATCATCTGACTGATGACATCATCCAGGGCGGCAAGCTGAAGTATGAGAACGGTGCGATTGCCGTGCCCTCTGCGCCGGGTCTGGGTGTTAAGCTGGATCGCGACAAGGTTGGTGAATATCGCGAGTTGTACCGGCG
>CBFGMX010000152.1:0-13526 GCA_965649955.1 uncultured bacterium | reverse complement strand
AAGAGTACAAACAAATTCAGGCGCAACTTGCCGATCCGCGCAAACTCGGCGCGCCCGGCGTTCGCGACCGCAAAGCAGCGGAGCTGATGAAGCGCGGAAAGACGATCGTGCTCATCACGTGCGGAATTCACTCGACCGAAGTTGGTTCGTACCTGTCGAGCACTTTGATCGCGCATCGTCTTGCGTCTTCGAACGAGCCGGAGATTCAAAGTATTCTCGATAACACGATCGTCCTGCTCGTGCCGTCGCTGAATCCCGACGGCGTAGATATCGTCAAAGACTGGTACGACAAGACACTCGGCACACCCTACGAGGGAACGGATCCGCCCGAGCTCTATCACAAGTACACCGGCCACGATAACAACCGCGACTGGTACGCTTTCACGCAGGTCGAAACTCAGCTCACTGTCGACAAGATTCACAACGTTTGGCGGCCGCAGATCGTCCACGACATCCATCAGCAGGGCGCTTTTGGTTCACGACTGTTTCTGCCACCGTACATGGCGCCCGTCGAACCAAACGTCCCGCGACAGATCGTCGAAGGCTACACGCAACTTGGCGAGTGGATGGCGGGTGAGTTGCGCGCCAAAGGTTTCGAGGGAATCACTACGAATTCCACTTACGACGCCTGGACTCCCGCCCGCGCGTATTCGCATTATCACGCGGGGGTGCGCATTCTTTCCGAAACTGCTTCCGCGAAGATCGCGTCGCCGATCACGTTGAAGTTTGAAGAGCTACGTTCACGCGAGGGTTACGATCCGCAGAAGGAAGGTCCGAACTTTGGACCAGTCTGGCGTGGCGGCGAGTGGAAACTGCGCGACATCACGAAATACATGACCAGCGTCGCGTTTCTGTTGTTGAGGCATGCGGCGGAGTACCGGGTGCAGTGGTTACGACGTTTCTACGCGATTGGAAGAGACGCCGTGCGTCCGCGACGTAATGGTGAAATCTTCGGCTTTTTCCTCGAGGGACCAAATCATTGCGTCGATACGTTCACGCCGATTCTTGAACGAGGCGGTGTTGAGATCACGAATCTGCCTGACGGCAAGAGACTGGTCAGAATGGACCAACCGTACGGCGCGTTCGCCAAGGCCCTGCTGGAGGTACAGCGATATCCAAATCTCAGAGATGCGGAAGGACATCCGATTGCACCTTATGACGTCACCGCTCATACACTGCCACTCTTGATGAATCAGATTGCTCGTCCCGTCAAAGCTCCGTTCAAACTACCCCGACTACAACCAGAGACTACAAAAATCGCCGGCGCAAAAAACGCTTGTGGTCCCATGCCTCAAGTCAATATCCCCGCGCTCTATCGCGCGGCAATGCCGGCGTACGACGAAGGTTGGACCAGATGGATTTTCGAGAACCGTCCATTTAATTACGGCGTGCTGACCGAAAAAGAGCTGCGCAAAGGAGTCACAACTTTCAGTCTTGGACCAGGCGTCACCGGCAAGTACTACGTGATCCTTTTTCCCGATCAAGCGCCGCGTACCATCTTCGAAGGTTATCGAGCCGGGTCGATGCCGCCGGAGCTCACGGGCGGTCTGGGCGAAGACGGCGTGAAACAACTGCGTGCATTCATCGTCCAGGGCGGAACAGTCGTTTTTCTTAATCGCTCCTCTGAATTCGCCATAGAGCAACTCAAACTTCCCTTGCGCAACGTCGTCGCCGGTTTGCCGCGAACAGATTTCTACGTGCCGGGATCGATATTGCGCCTCGAGCTCGACACCACGCATCCGATTGCCGCGAACATGCCGAAAGAAACGATCGCGTGGGCGGAAAACTCTCCTGTCTTTGAGATTGCAGAAAACCCGGACGGCGACGTGCCCGCAGCAAACGTGAAGATCATCGGCCGTTATCCCGAAGACAAAGATCCGTTGCTTTCCGGCTGGCTACTCGGCGGCGAGCGAATTAAAGGTAAGGCAGCCCTGGTGGAGGTAACGATGGGCAAGGGGCGTGTGTTTCTGTTTGGCTTCCGCCCGCAATACCGTGCGCAGTCGGTGGCAACTTACCCGCTGCTTTTCAATGCTCTTAATGGAAACTGACCGGGAATACGCGGATCCATGAAACAGCCGCTCGCTTTGATTGCCCTGGCCTGATGCTGTTATCGACCCGAGAATGGAGATGGCGAAACCTTCGCCTACCTCTTCTCCAAATACAACTGGGCCGCCATCTTGGTGAGCTTCCATACGCGTGACCACGCGATGCGACTGTCGCCGTTCTCTCGCCCGGCCAGCTTATCGAAGATCAACTGGCGGAAGATCCGGCCCTCGCGACGCAACATGAACTCCTTCGCAAACGGTTTGGCAGTTTCGAAGAAGCTAAAATGCGGATCGGTTACAACACCGATGCCCTCGAGCGTCATCAACGCCCGCATGATGTACGTGAAGTTTGACGGCAGCCGGAAAGGATACTCGTACATCACTTCCGCGAGGTCGTACGTCAGCTCCTTGAAGTTGACTTCCCCAAGCTTCAGGTTCAGGTAGTGCGTGAAAAGACCTTCGACCACCGGCCGCACCGTTTCCGGATCGACACCGGGTTTCAGGAAGTTCAGGTTGATGATGTCCTGGCCCAACCCGTGCACGTCGCGCCCGACGACATGGAAGAACGCGTCGATCATCTGCGACTGAAGCTTCGGATTAATCCGTCCAACCATGCCGAAGTCGAAAAACGCGAGGTGACCGCTGTCCATCACCAGTAGATTTCCGGGATGCGGATCGGCGTGAAAGAAACCGTCTTCGAGTAACTGCTTCAGATAAGTCCGAATCAGCAACCGGTTGACCTTAACCGGCGAGATGCGATTCGCCTTCAGTGCCTCGATGTCGACGACTTTCGTGCCGCGAATGAATTCAAGCGTCAACACGCGCGTGCTGGTGTGCGACCAGAAGATTTTCGGCACACGAACCGCCCGCCACGCGCGGAAGTTATAACGGAACCGATCGGCGTTTCGACCTTCCTTCACGTAGTCCATCTCTTCGAAGATGGTCATGTGAAACTCCCGGAGCATTCCTTCCCAGTCGGCGTTCTCGTTTGCTTTCGGGAAGAAGCGGTTCGTTAGCTTGACGAGCCGGAACAGGATCGCGACATCGAAACTGATGATCGATTCGAGGTCCGGACGTTGAACTTTTACGGCGACTTCCTCGCCTGTCTTCAAACGTGCGCGATAGACCTGCCCAAGCGAAGCAGCGGCGATCGGTTCGCTGTCGATCTCGGGATAAAGCTCGTGCAGACTGCGTCCCAGTTCAGCTTCGATTCTCGCGAAAGCGTCCGCAGTCGAAAACGCCGGCACCTGGTCCTGGAGCTTTGCCAGTTCCTTGACGTACGCAAGCGGTAAAAGATCGGCGCGCGTTCCCAGCGCCTGGCCGATCTTGATGAACGTTGGACCAAGCTCGATCAGCGACTCACGCAGCCACGCTGCTTGTTTCTCGAGTCGTGCTTCCTTTCGAGCAGAACCGTCAGCGCCACGGAAGATCACGAAGCGCCACACGCGAATGAAACGA
Source organism: uncultured bacterium (assembly GCA_965649955.1). GTDB lineage: Bacteria > Acidobacteriota > Blastocatellia > Pyrinomonadales > Pyrinomonadaceae > PSRF01. Next base: position 10,023 of record CBFGMX010000152.1, on the reverse strand, counting down.
TCCAGTGCGGCGTAAAGACCTGCTTTGAACCAGGCGTTGAACCGCGCGCGCCGTCCGCGTTCACGCGCGAGTTCGCGAAACCGCGCCACCGCGCGCTTGTTGAAGTCGGCGCGCACGTCGTAAGTGTCGAGAAACAGGTAAAGCGAGAACAGACCGAGCACACGCGCGACTCGCGCTGCCCGCAGCCAGCCACGGAAACCGCGGCCCGCCAGCAGTTCATCGACCATCGCTTCCGTCAGTGGAGCGACCGGAGCAGCAGCAGGTTTTTGCACTGGCGGCGCGCTCGGGGCCAAGCCGTTTCCATTCGTATCCGGTCTTTTAATAAGTGCCTGGTTATTCGTCATTCTTAAACCTAACTAGATCACCGACAGCGTGTGTTTCGTGCCTGTTCGTTCAAAATAACTGTTGGCTCGCGCGACGTCTCTGGCGATCTGCGTTTTCAACTCGTCGATTGAACTGAACTTTCGCTCGTCGCGCAAACGATGCAGGAAGCGAACACGTACGACGTCGCCGTAAAGGTCGCCGTCCCAGTTCATTACGAAGGTCTCAACTGAAGGTTCCGTCGCGTCGCCGAACGTCGGCCGCAAGCCTACATTCGTGACGCTGCGGCGCCATTGTCCTTCTATCAAAGTGCCGGTCACGTAAACACCGTTCCTGGGTATGACGCGGTTATGTGGGTGCAGGTTGGCTGTTGGAAAACCCAGCTTATGGCCGCGTTCTGAGCCATGTTCGACGCGAGCTTCCACGCCATAAGGGCGGCCCAACATACGTCGTGCGAGGTTCACCTGACCATGCGTCAACAGCTCGCGAATCTTGCTCGAACTCACTCGCCGTCCGCGCAACTTAACTTCGGGCACCTCGCCGGCGACGAAACCAAGCTCGCCGCCGAGACGGCGAAGCAGTTCGATGTTGCCTTCACGATTGTGTCCAAAAGCAAAACCCTTGCCGAGATAGACCTCGCGCGCGTGCAAACGATCCATGACGACGTCGCGCAAAAAATCCGGCGCACGCACGGCCGCAAACTCCGGTGTGAAACGCAACACGATCGTCTGTTCGATTCCGAGTACGCCTAACCCTTCGATCTTCTGATCGAAAGTTTGGAGCAATGGGGGCGCCGACTCGGGATGCAGCACTGCGCGCGGATGCGGGTCGAAAGTGATTACCGTCGGCACGGCCCCAACTGCGCGTGCTCGTTCAACCACCGTGCTCATGATCAATTGGTGCCCGAGGTGCAGACCGTCAAACACACCGAGCGTCAACACGGTGGGCCGCTGTATCTCGGCATTGTCAGTTCCGTGAAATAAACGCATTTTTTCTCTGAGGTCTCAGATCTGAGATCTGAGATCTTCAACCGCCAGACCGTCGTAAGCAAACTCGACACCGGGAGGCAGGCGTGCGGAGTCGCGTGCGTGTTTGATGTCGTGGGCAATGTGCGTAAAGAACGTGCGCCGCGGCTTGAGACGTTCGACATATTCCAACGCCTTGTCTACCCATAAATGCGTCGGGTGTTCCCGGAAACGCAAACAGTCGAGGACCAGCACGTCGAGTCCCTGCAACGCATCGACCGTCGGTTGCGGTATCTCACTGAGATCCGTGAGATACGCGAAGTCGTTGAAACGATACGCCATCACGGGCAAACGACCGTGGATCACTTCGAGCGGCGTTATCTCGAGATCTTCTCCGATACAAAAGCCGGCGCCCGGCACAACCACATTGGCGATGACCATCGGCAGACCACCACCAAAATGCGACGGCTCGAAGATGTATTTGAACATGCGACGGATGTCGACCCACGCGCGTTCATTCGCATGAACGTTGAGCGCTCCGAAGCGGAAGTTGAGTGGACGGATATCGTCTAGACCAAAGATGTGATCGGCGTGACAGTGCGTGATCAGGACGGCGTCGAGACGTTTGAGACCAAAGCGCAGCGCCTGTTGTCGAAAATCGACTGACGTGTCGACGAGCACGGTACGGCCTTTGTGTTCGACAATCACCGAGACTCGAAGACGTTTGTCGCGTGGATCATCCGAGATGCAGGTCTCGCATTCACAACCGATTGAGGGGACGCCGGTGGAGGTCCCTGTGCCGAGGAAGGTGAGCTTCACTTTAAGATCTGAGATCTCTGGTCTGAGATCTCAGACTCACCTCCCTCCGGTTATGTCTGGACCTGAGAACGTGCGGGCTTTCTGCGGTGCGTTGATCAACGATACGTACTGCATTCGCAAATCAGCCAGCAAGCCTTCAACCATGTTCTTTTCGGCCTTCGTCAGGTTACCGGCGGTTTTCTTTTGCAGCATCCCAAGAATATCGATCCAGTGCTTGCCCAGTTCAGGATCGATCTCGCGCTGGTGCGTTACCGGATGTTCCATCATTCCCAATGCCGACGCGGCATTCGAAGCGATTGACATCACAAAACTGATAAAACTCGCGGGATCCTGCGCGTCCGCGAGCTCTTCCTCGGTCAGATCCTGGTCAATCGCCGCAGGTTCTTCGGGCGGAATCGCGCGCGCTTCGGGCTCGGGTTTAGCTTCAGGTTGAGGCGCGGCAGCTACCGGTTCGGGCGCCGGCGCCTTCGGTTCAGGTTTTTCCTCCTGCGGCAAATCCCGCAGGCTCCCGTCAGCGTTGAAAAGTCGCCGATCGGTTACTTTAAAATTGGGCTGATCCTCGTTCATGCCGTTATTAAAACATGATCCGCGTTTCCCATAAAAACAGGGATCACCTTAGACTACAACCATGCCAGCAACATTCAATGATCTCGTAACATTGATGGATCGTCTGCGTTCGCCGGCCGGGTGTCCGTGGGACCGCGAACAAACCTACGCCACGCTCGCGCCGATGCTGCTCGAAGAAGCGTACGAGGCGTTTGAAGCGGTTGAGGAAGCGCGGGAAGGCAAGCCCGAAGAGTTGCGTGACGAGCTGGGCGACCTGCTCTTTCAGATCGTTTTTTATGCTCAGGTCGCGAAGGAGCGCGGCGAGTTCGCGATAGACGACGTCACGACGGCCATTCACGACAAGATGGTCCGCCGCCATCCGCACGTCTTCGGCGACGTCACCGCCGACGATTCAGCCACCGTGTTGCTGAATTGGGAAACGATGAAAGCGGAAGAGCGTCGCACTTCCGGGAAAACTGACGACGCGAAGAACTCGCTGCTCGACGGCGTTTCCTCAAAAGCACCCGCGCTGATGGAAGCGCATCAACTTTCAACCAAAGCCGCGCGCGTTGGTTTCGACTGGCGGAACGTGGACGAGATCTTCGACAAGCTACAGGAAGAGATTGAAGAGTTGCGCGTGGCGATCAGGCATCACTCAGACGCGCAGGACGAAGCGAACCATGCTCGCGTTAGAGAAGAGATCGGCGACCTGTTGTTCGCCGCCACCAACATCGCCCGGCATTTAAAAGTCGAACCGGAAGCAGCGCTGAAGTTGACTAACCGGAAGTTTCGGCAGCGCTTCAGTCACATCGAAAAGGCACTCGAGTCACAAGGCAGAACCTTCGAAGCAACTTCGATCGATGAATTAGAAGACCTCTGGCAGGAAGCGAAAAAGGTTGGATAGAAATCCGTGTTCCCAACCCTCGTTGAGAACACGGATTTGAAGAGAGTGTTAGTCGTTGATCCGCACCGAACGCAGAACGTTCTGGAACGCCACGTCGAAGTTACGCTCGCCCTGCGGCGCAACCGCGATCATGTAGAAAATCTGCCCGTCGCGCAATTGGGTCGTGATTAGACGAACCGTCTCACCACGACCGGTCGCCTCATTCACGTTGCTCAACGTCGACACCAGCGCATTGCGTCCACTCATCGTAGTACGCTGGTTGCTGCCACTCACCCGCAAGTTGTTGTTTCCCTGCGCCAGGTTATTGATCAACTCCTGAGTAGCACGTTGCAGATTCCGGTTGCTGGCCTGCGCCACGCCGAAGCTGGCGCCGTGCGTGTAAATGACCTGGCCGTTGTACTGGCCATAGGCGCCTTCGGGAGCAAACCAGACTGTGTTACCGGCGTTAATCTGGCGCCAGTTTCCTGGCACGCTGACCTGCACGCCACCGTTGAAGATCGAATAGTTTTGATAACGCGACGACGGATACTCAACGCGTCCCGTCGGCCGGTTTTCCGGGTAGTTGCCGGTGTTTTCACCGGTCGGATAACGCTGTCCGCTGCGCGCTATCTCCTGCATTGAAGGAGCGCGTCCAAAACCACGGAGTCGCTGCTGAATCGAGGCGAACTCTCGCGAGTCGCGCGTGCCGCTTTCAACTCGCAGCATCTGCGCCTCACGATTGATGCGCGCATACCGATCCTTCGGACTTGGGTGGTCGCTCAAGAAACCGCCACCACCGCCCCCGCCCTGCTGTTCGATCGTGCGAAACATGTTCGCCAGATCGCGCGGGTCGTAACCGGAACGGGCCATAATCTGCGCGCCAAGGACGTCAGCTTCAGTCTCGTACTCACGACTGAACTTCAGCAGGTAAACAGCGAACGGCGCCTGGGCCAGTTGGCCGATTCCCTGGTTGCCGGTGAGTATCGTTCCGGCAATGCCTGCGATGCCTGCAAGCAGGCCGTACTTCTGGCCTTTAGTGGCCTGGGCCGTTCCGTGTCTCAACGCCACGTGAGCGATTTCGTGGGCCATCACGCCGGCCATCTCGCCTTCGGTCCGCGCCGCTTCAATCATGCCGCGGTTAACGAACATTGGACCACCGGGCAGCGCAAACGCGTTTATGTCTCGCGCATTGACGACCCTGAAACTGTATTGAAACTCCGGATGTTGGTACTGAGATGGGATGGAGCTCACCAGCCTTCGCCCGACACGCTCGACGTAACTCTGCACATCCTCGTCGCGCATCAGCGGATACTGCTGCTCGACTTCCTGTGCCGCCTGGCGTCCAAGTTTGACGTCATCCTGAATACTGTATTTATTACTGTGATACTTGATCTGGGTTTGCGCGATCGCCGATAGCGGCATCAACGCAATCGCCACCAGTGCGATCCACGCGATCAGATTTTGTCGTCTCATTAGCAAGTTTCTAGTCATAGACTTCATCCCTTTCCGGCTTTAGTGCACCAAAACGCAACAGGATACACGGATTCGATATCGCCTAAATCCGTGTTTTCTGCCGAATTGGCCGGATCGCCAACTCGCAGACATTGTCTTGCAACGACAGTGCCAACGAGCCTGTTTACGCCTTGTTCCGAGGCTCGATATGGTCGTTAAACCATTTGGCGGGGTCCGTGAGCGGGGCAATTGCGTGGGGCTCTCCACGCCACACGCGAATCATTGAAATTACGAGGAAGATCGTGGATGCGAGGTTGAATATCACCTCGCCGAAGTTGCCGCCGCCAAGGTTGCCTATCACGTTAAAGATCGTTCCGATTGCTAAAAACGCGATGTGCAGCGCAAGCGCCTGCGAGGCATGGAAACGCACTTTCAATTCGTTGCGAGGAACCAGAAACAACTCCAGTAACGACACAACGAGTCCGACGTAAGGCGCGTACGCCAGCAGCAGCGCCCACTTCTCGGGTATACCAATGCCGCCGATAGTTCGCGACAACGAGGAAGCACCCGCTGGGTTTTGATAAACACCCCGCGGTGGTTGTTGTTGATACTGAGCCGGCGGCGCGTAAGTAGGTGGAATGAACACCGATGGATAAGGCTGGTCTAATGGAGGATTGTCGTAACGGCGCGTAGGCGCTTCCGAATAGACATTCTGGCGAGCGGTCTCGTTCGGGTTCGGGGTTGGAGCCCACGCAGGAGGCGGATCCCCGACCTGTCGCGTCGCGCCGCCGACTTGCTGCGTGTCGCCACCGCTCGCGCCCCAGGAGTCCTCCGCCTTGCGTTCAACTTCAGGATCGAGTGGATTTGTGTCGTATTTGCTTTTCTTTGTTTCCACTGTGCTCCCCCGCGAAGCAAATGCGCCTTTAATCTTACTCGTCCGCGATCTCATACTCAACCTGATGCCAGCGATGTTCTCGCTCCGAGATGCTGAACGCCCTCACGATTGGACCAGTGCCTCCGAGTCCGATTATCAGATACGTTGCTGAGGGGTAAAAAGCCTGGCGGACGTCGGTTTCGGAAGGCATTGGGTCGGCGGCGCGCGGGTGGGAATGGTAGATCGCAATCAGTTCCTCGCCGCGCTCGCGCATCTGTCGTTGAGCGGCAAACAGTTCTTCCGGAGCCGCCTCGTAGCGCAGTTCGGGCTCGCTGGTAACGTTGCGGAGTGGATACAGAGAGTTCGCGCGGGTGCCCGAGAATCCACCCACGAGTCCACAACACTCGAACGGCGCAGCTTCACGGGCATGAGCGATCATTGCCTCGAGATGTTCGCGGCGAAGCTGCATTGTGAGCTTGGTTTACTAATCTTCGACGATGCGAAGGTGTAACTCTTGCAACTGCTTCGGATCGACGGCGCCGGGTGCGTCGATCATTAAATCGGCGGCGGATGCAGTTTTCGGAAACGCTATCACGTCGCGCATGTTGTCGGTGCCTGCCAGGACCATCAACAGGCGATCGATTCCAGGCGCGATGCCGCCGTGGGGCGGCGTGCCGTATTCGAGCGCGTCAAGAAAGAACCCGAACCGTTCGCGCGCTTCTTCAGTCGTCATTCCCAAAGCCTTGAAGACGAGACGCTGCACGTCGCGCCTGTGGATACGAATCGATCCGCTCGCCATCTCCACCCCGTTGATGACCGGGTCATAAGCCTTGGTCCGGATCTGCGCGAGCAGATTCGTCTCACCGCCTTCGACGGCGCGTTCCAGTAGCGGCAGGTCTTCGTCAACCGGCGAAGTGAAGGGATGGTGCATCGAGTAGTAGCGTCCGTCCTCCTCGTGAAACTCGAACATCGGAAAATCGGTCACCCAAAGCGGCGCATATACGTCCACGGGAATCAGGTTCTCGCGTTTGGCAACTTCGTTTCGCAACGCGCCCAGGCTGGCAGCGACCACCTTCGGTTTGCCGGCGACGATCAGCACCGCGTGCCCTTTCTGCGCACCGGCTACATCTGCGATCTGTTGCACAGTGTCCGCGCCCATCGCCTTGAGCAGCGAGGACGAAAGCTCGTCGCCTAACTTGATCCAGGGCAGCGACCTGGCACCGTAGCGTTTCGCAAATTCCTGAAGGTCGTCGAGGTTCTTGCGTGAAAGTTTCGCGCCGCCGGGAACCACGATCGCCTTCACCTGTTCGCCACCCAGCTTTTCTTTCAAACCGAGTTCCGGAACGTCGAGATCCTTCAACTCCATGTCCGGAATTCGCAGGTCGGGTTTGTCGGAGCCCCATCGACTCATGACTTCGGCAAATGTGTATCGCGGAAACGGCGTGGGGAGTTCGACGTTGATAAGTTTGAATACACTCGCGAACAGACCTTCAATCAACCGGTAAATGTCTTCGAGCCGCGCAAAGCTCATCTCGACGTCGAGCTGCGTAAACTCCGGCTGCCGGTCCGCGCGTAAATCCTCATCGCGGAAGCAGTGCGCGATCTGATAGTACTTGTCCATACCGCCAATCATGCACAACTGTTTGAAAAGCTGTGGCGACTGCGGCAGCGCGAAGAATTTGCCGGGTTGAATGCGAGACGGGACGATGTAGTCGCGGGCGCCTTCGGGTGTCGACTTAATCAGGATCGGCGTTTCGATCTCGGTGAAACCCTGCTCCGTCATGTAGCGCCGGATTTCATTCGTAACGCGATGGCGCAGGTGCAAATTAGCCTGTAATTGAGGTCGTCTGAGATCGAGGTAGCGATACTTCAAACGAAGATCTTCGCTGGCCAGCGCGTCGCCTGACGCGTCGAGTTGAAACGGCGGCGTCCGCGCGTCGTTGAGAATCAACAATTCCTTCGCGCGCACTTCGACGTCGCCAGTAGCGATCTTCGGATTGCGTGTGTTCGCGTCGCGAGCGACGACGTCGCCGATGACGGCTATCACATACTCGCCGCGCAAGTCTTTTGCCTTGGCGTGCGCTTCAGGCGAGTCTTCGGAATTGAAAACGACTTGAGTAATGCCCGCGCGATCGCGCAGATCGATGAATCTTAGTTCGCCGAAGTCGCGGCGCTTAGCGACCCAACCCATGAGAGTTACGCGACTACCGATGTCGTCTGCGCGCAGCTCACCGCACGAGTGAGTCCGTTCAAGGTTACCTAAGTGATCCAACATAGAATCCGTTTGCTACTGCTTTGTGCTTTCTGCTTGTTGCTTAGCGAGGGACGCATTGAACTCTGCCGACCGGTTTCGCGGAACACTCAACGAGGTCCACTCCGCCGATCTGAAATGTTTCGCCAGAAAAACGATCTGGCCGATGTGATACGAGTAATGCGTCAACTGGCGATTTATCGCCTGCACGATCGTGTGCGGCTCGCCGCGAATCATAACGGTCTTTTCAAAGTCTTCCGGCTGCAACGGTTCGATGGCGCCGAACACGCAGGCCCACCCACGCTCCCAATAGTCAAGCACGTCCTCTTTTGTCGTGTGCGCTTCGATCACAAACTCCATGTCGCGATTGCGGTCGGGCTTCTCGCCGTCTGTAGTCAGGAAGTCGGTCCAACGCGAGAACATGTTGCCGGCCATGTGTTTCATGATCACGGCGACGCTGTTCGACTCCTCGTCGAGCGTGACGAAGAACTCGTCGTCTTGCATTTGCGCAATTGCTTTGTCCGCGAGCTTCTTGTAACTCTTCAACACCGCGATCGCGTCTTCGAAATAGTTCTGAACAATCGCCTCACTCGACACCACCCACCTCAACTTTCACGATATGAGCAACCGCGCCTCTGTCCAGCGTCTCCTGTTTACCACTCGTTAGATTCTTGAGAACTACAAGCCCTTTGTCGCGCTCGTCTTCTCCGATGAACGCCACGAACGGAACACTCCGTTTGGCTGCGTAAGAAATCTGTGTTCCCAGCTTCACGTCGCGATCGGGATAAACATCCACTCTTATACCTTGTGCTCTCAATTCCGCTGCGAGGCTCAGTGCGTCCGTTGCGCCTTCGCGCCAAATTGCGATCATCACGTCCGCGGGAGAGCGCAACAAGTTTACAGGAAACATGTTTCGCTCACTCATCACGACGATGATTCGCTCGAGTCCCAACGAAAACCCGCACGCCGGAATGTCCTGACCGAGAAACATGCCGACGAGATTGTCATAACGCCCGCCACCGCCGAGGCTCCCTGCCAGATCGTTGACCTGGATCTCCATGATCGCGCCTGTGTAGTACGACAAACCGCGTGCTAACGACGGATCGAGTTCGACCAGCGAGGACGTGGACAGGTAACTCACTATTTCGCGTAAATCCCTGATCCCCTCTAACCCAACCGGGTGCGCACCCATGAATTTTTCGAGTTGTTCGAGCACCTGCTCGTTCGTCGCTTTATTTTCAAACAAAGCGAGTAATTCAGATGTGCTATTCGCCGGCGCAACCTCACGCTCCGCAAACTCGCGCAGCACACCCTCGGCGCCGATCTTGTCGAGCTTGTCTAACGCAATCAACGCCGTCCCATGTTTCTCGGGAGCTATCCCAGCCGCATCAAGAATCCCGGTCAACACTTTGCGATGATTGAGCCGCAGCACGAAATCACTGAAACCCAATTTACTCAACGCTTCACTCGACGCCGAAATAATCTCGGCTTCGACGATCATCGACCGCGACCCAAGCACGTCAACGTCACATTGGTAAAACTCGCGATACCTACCGCGCGCCGGACGATCCGCCCGCCACACTGGCTGAATCTGATACCGCTTGAAAAACTTCGGCAGCTTGTCGCGATACTCCGCCACCACACGCGCCAGCGGTACCGTCAGATCGTAACGCAGCGCGAGATCCGCTTCGCCCGTTCCCGCATGAACGCCGCGCTTAAGTATTTTGAAGATGAGCTGGTTCCCTTCCTCCCCATATTTGCCCATCAGCGTTTCGATGTTTTCAGCGGCAGGCGTCTCGAGCGGCTCAAACCCGTAACGCTCGTACACCTCCTTGATCACACCGATGACGTATTCGCGTTTGCGAACGTCTTCGGGGAGAAAGTCGCGCATGCCGCGCGCGGGTTGAGTCTT
>CBFGMX010000151.1:0-13545 GCA_965649955.1 uncultured bacterium | reverse complement strand
TGCGCGTCGGTTGATGCGGATAGCTCGACATATCGAAGCCGGAGAGCTTTGGACCAATGTCTGTGCTCGCCAGGAAAAAGAGGTGCTTGCCAGTCTTGTCGAAGGCGGCAGAACTCGCATCACTCAGGCCGTCAGTCACCTGCTGGGACTTCGCGTTCTCGATCGAATAGATAAAGACCGCGCTGTACCACGACTCGACCGGCTTTGTGTAAGCAATCCAGCGGCTATCTGGCGACCAACTGGCGTTGAACCCGAAGCCGCCCTTAGAGGTGTCAACTTTGATCGGCGTACCTTTATCGATATCCACATACCACAGGTTGAGCCGCTTGTCGGCGAAGGCAATCTTTTTGCTGTCGGGCGACCAGGTTGGCGCGTAGAAAAACGACGGTGGATTGCCAAGGTTGATCTTCTTGACCTCGCCCATCCCGCTTTGTTGTCTGAGGTGCAGCGCGTACTCCCCCGACTCGTCCGAGAAGTACGCAATCCATTTACCGTCGGGCGACCACGCCGGGTCACGGTCGGCTACGCCGGTCGTGTTGGTTAAGTTGCGCACGTCACCTTTTTCAGCAGGCACGGTGATAATTTCGCCGCGGGCTTCAAACAGAGCGCGCGCGCCGCTGGGAGAGAGGGAGGAGTTCAAGATGCGTGTGGCGACCTTCTCGTATTTCGGCCGCACCGAAGGGATATCCGCATTGATCGTGACGACGACGCGCTTGGTCCTACCCGAAGCGATATCGTAAAGATTGAGCGAACCGAATTGCTCGTAAACGATCGTGTCGGGTCCGCCTCCGGTAGAAGCTGAAGCCGACTTGATGTCTAATCCCTGATTGTCAATTGCCTGCGACACCTTCTTCGACCCGGTGTCGTAGGAGAAGAGCGTAATTGCGCCGTCGCGGTCAGACAGGAAATAGACCTTGCGACCCTCTCCCGCGGGCCACATCGGGTTAAAGTCGTTTGAGTCAGTGCGCGGGATCTTTTCAACGCTCGAATCGCTGAGGTTAGCGATGAAAACGGGAGTCGCCGTCCCACCGCGATAACGCTTCCAGGCATTAAACGAGCGCGGCAGCGGCACGTAGGCCAGGCGCGCGCCGTCCGCTGAGTAAGAACCCTCGTAAGCCATCGGGAGTGGCACCGGCGTCGGGTGAACGCCATCAACTGCCATCGTAAAGAGCTGCGCCGTGCGGCCGGTTTCGGCGCTGCGGCCTGAAACAAAGAGCACCGATTTTCCATCCGGCGTCCAGCCCGCCAGTTGATCTGCTCCCGGATGATAGGTCAAACGCTTCGGCACGCCGCCTGACGCCGGCATGACATAAACGTCAACGTTGCCGTCGTATTCACCCGTGAAAGCGATCAACTGGCCGTTTGGTGAGAAGAGGGGACCGAATTCCCGGCCCACACCTGTTGTCAGGCGACTGGCTTCTCCGCCATCACGTGCCACCGCCCACAAATCGCCGGCGTAGGAAAACACGATGTGCGTTTTGTTCAGCGTCGGCGTGCGCATCAGCAGCGGGTTGTCCTGGGCGCGAACGAAGGATGTCGCGCTTAGGATGAGCGCAACGATCAGGATTAGTTTTTTCATTTCAACTCCTTAATTAGAAGGAAGATGGCTAAAGGTCCGGGCTATAGCGTAAGCGTTACCTAAATGTTCAGGAACTATCTACCAGAAGAATCCGACATGGAACGTCACGTAGCGTCGATCGCAAATGTTATGTCTGAACTGGATGAACGAAAGTTTGGCGAAAGCGTTCCAGAAGAATTATCGCGCACGACCTGCCCCGCATGAAGACATTGTCTTGTAACGCTTGATCCAAAGGAAGCGAATTATACTACGCCGCAGTAATAATCACCGCTTTCCCCTGTGGGCGAAATTTGTTTACTCGTCAGTTTTCTTTCGTCTTTTCTTTAAGACGCCGGTCATGAACCCCAGGCCAGAGACCAGCATTACGACTGTTGCCGGTTCCGGGACTTCATTCACCACCAGTGAACTTGAGGAGAGTCTAACAAGGATCGTGTTTTCGGTGCCGCCCTGGAGTCTGATTGTGCGCGAAATTTGGTCTGCCACTTCTACTCGCGCGAATCCGTTTGGCCCGGTGGGATTCATCGCATCGACCTGGACAGAGAATATTGGAGTTCCATTCAGCAATATGTCGAATAATGTTTCGGACTCTGCATGTACACCAAACTGGTCGGTCTGTACCTCCCTCAGCAGCGTACGTAGAGCGGTAATGTTCACGTCAACGTCGCCTTCGGCGCCACTGAGGACCAGCGTGCCGGTCAAGATAGTTAGTGCGAAGGAGCCCGCCGTACAACTGCAACCCGCAATACTGGCTGTGCTGTCGCCGCTGACGGAATGCGTGGCGGCATTTGCTGTCCCGGAAGCGCTGGCGCCGTTCACAACGGCGCTGGCTTGAGCGATAGGAAAACTGTTCGAGATGATATTTTGAGTCTGCGCGAGGTTTGTCGCTTCCGCACGAGCCATCGCGCCGGTCAGCGTGAATTGAGCAGTTCCCGATGACGCCGTGAACTGGAGATTGGTGATGCTGAAGGAGGTGAGCGAAAAGGCGTCTGCATAAGCTGTTGACGACGCACCAAGCACCAATCCGAACACCAGAACGCGAACAAAAACTTTGAATGATTTACGTCTCACGAACTTCCTCCCTTGTTAATTCAAGACAGCGTCCGACATGTTATAGAGGCGTAAACGGGCAAAACCCGCCAACCTGCTCGTTGGACCTGGGGGAAAAGCTGGAGAGAGACTAACGCAGTTAAGGGGACATTCTGAGCTTTGCGGTCTTATACACCCGTACAAGAGGAGGAGCAAGAAAAAAGCGGACAAAATCCATGTAGTTTTCGTCACAGCGAGGCTTTGCACAAAAAGGGACTAAAGCGGGTGAAGATGTCTCGCGCAAAGGCGCAAAGACGTAAAGAAAGCAGTTAGGAACGTGGTACTCTCTTTGCGCCTTTGCGCCTTTGCGCGAGAAATATTCTTCTGAGATGACAAAGAAATTTCTAATGCTAATCACGTTGACGCTGTTCGTGGCGCCGCGTTGGACCGTGCAGACGAGTGGGGTCAATGTGCGGTTGCGTGGTGTGAGCGCCGTGAGTGAGAACGTGGCGTGGGCCAGTGGGGCAGGGTCGACGGTGTTGCGGACGATTGATGGTGGGACGACATGGCAAAAGCTCACGGTGACCACTGATACGTTGGATTTCCGCGACGTCGATGCAGTCGACGCTCAAACAGCGTACGTTCTTTCGATCGGGAACGGTCCTGCTTCGCGGATTTACAAAACTACCGACGCCGGAAAAACCTGGACACTCCAGTTCAAGAACGAAGATCCGAAAGCGTTCCTCGACGCGATGTCATTCTGGGATGCGGACAACGGCATCGTCTTCGGGGATTCAGTCGATGGTCAGCTGTACCTTTTGACGACTAACGATGGCGGACGTGTTTGGTCGCGCGTGGAAAACAGGAATCTGCCCCCGGCTCTTGAAAACGAAGGAGCGTTTGCTGCTAGCGGCACGAACATCGCGGTTTTTGGAAAAACACACGCATGGATCGGCACCGGCGCATCCTCCAAAGCTCGCGTGTTGCACACTTCGGATCGTGGACGCACTTGGCTAATAGCTAATACTCCTCTGGCCTCCGGACCTTCTTCTGGCATCTTTTCAATCGCCTTTCGCGATGCAAAGCATGGGGTGATCGTAGGTGGTGACTATCGCAAGGAAGGGGAAGCGGTCGACAATCTTGCTATTACCAACGATGGCGGAATCACCTGGAAGCTCGCAAAAGGCTTGTCGGGTTTCAGATCCGTGGTGGCATATGTTCCCCACACGAAGACGCTCGTTGCCATTGGTCCGTCGGGCGGTGATTACTCGACGGACGATGGTCGAACATGGAAACCGATCGATGGCCCCGGCTTCGACACGTTCAGCTTTGTTCCTCGTAAGTCGATAGGCTGGGGAGCCGGTGCGAATGGTGCTATTGGGCGGCTCGAGTTCCGGGAGTAACCGGTGCCGTTCTTAGCAGTAGGATCGACAGAATAGCACCGAGATTTTTGCGAAAATACCGGGGCTTGCTGATCGAAGTGGGTTCAGTCCTGTTAGCCTTACGTGGTCCGGGTAACGATTTCCTTCCGCATCAACCACTTCTCTATAAACAGGTCATCGTCCGTAACCTTCCCCAGCACGCGGTAGTTTGAAGTTGCCAAGATCTTTGATTCACTCGCCTTTTCTCTCACAACCATGTAAGGCTCAACATACGACGAATGGATGAAATATATCTCACCGCCAGTGTTAACGATGAAACCGGTGTGAATGTCCAGGCCCACAACGTAAATTCCTGCTCCCCATTTTTCCACGGCCGTCACGAAATCGCTGATCGCTACTCGGCGAAATCGCTTGATGTAAGGATGTGTGGTCAAGCTCAAGATAATGTTTTCGGAGGCTTGCTGGGCCAATCGCGCTCTTTGCACGTTCCAACCGGCATCGCGGAGCACTGTAGAGACGAAATATCCGCACGCGATTTTGCCTTGCTGCGGCACCTCTGTTGTTCCATTGAAATCCCAGGGAGTGCCATACCAGGAGGGGAAGATTTCAGTATAGATAAACCGAGTAACAACAGTGCGGGCTTGGGCCAGGACGGCAGCCTGCTGCGCGGGCGAAGTTGCCTGCTCGTAGCGCGAGGCTAAAGCGACTCTCTCAGCTGCGAGCTTCGTGATCGCATCCTTGTAACTGTGAGCGTCTTTGGGTGGAGTAGGGTCGGGCAACGCCCAAGGCTGCGTAGCAGAGGCTACGAGCGCCTCTTTTGCTCCTGGTGTGGGATCTCGCTTTTTGGTAGCGAAAAAGAGGGAAACGGCTCCTATCACACAGAGCGCTACGAGGATTAAGATTCGACGTCCATTGGTTGCCATGTTCTTTATCCGACGCTCCTCAACCTCACTTTAGCACCTTAAAGAAGGCCGGCAACTAGTAGGAGACGCGGGTTCCAAGTGTGGATAACCACATAGAGGAGCGATTTCATCACACCTCTTTACCAACTTTGATGAGTAGAAAAAAGGTTGATGGGCACCCTAAAAATACGTTGGGCCGCGCCCTCACATTTGGTGTCAAATGGTTGGATTGTGGGTAAATCCTAGAAATGTTGACGAGCAAAAAAATCGTAACCTCTCTCATTCTACTCATTGGTTGGGTCTCCTCCATTTCTGCCCAAAGAACTACTCAACCGAACGCTCTCTTCTTAATCGTAGAAGATGGTAAGTCCGGCTATCTCAATCGATCTGGGCGAATTGTGATCAGGCCAAGATTTTATAATGCGGGTCACTTCTCGGAAGGACTAGCGCCCATTGAAATCGATTCCAAGTGGGGTTACATCAATAGGAGAGGCAGAATTGTAATCGCACCGCAGTTTGACGATGCTGATCAATTCTCCGAAGCGTTCGCTCGGATAGCGATGGGAAAGAAATTTGGTTACATCAATCAAAAGGGGGAAATTACGATTAAGCCACAGTTTGACGTCTCGTCTTACTTTGCTGATGGGTTAGCCCTCATCAAAATAGGAGAACGCTGGGGCTTTGTAGATAAAGCCGGCAAGTTAGTAGTGGAGCCACAGTTTGATTTCGCAAATGGATTTTCGGAAGGGTTGGCGGCAGTTCCAGTGGACGGTAAGCTCGGCTACATCGATAGATCGGGCAAGTTTGTTATCGAGCCTCAGTTTTTCCTTGCTGGTGAGTTTCACCAGGGACTAGCGGTGGTGGCGTTTACGAATAATAGCGAGTGCGGATTTATTGATAAGCGCGGCAAAATGATCGTTCGGCCTCAATTTACGAAGGCCGACGATTTCTCAGAAGGACTTGCGCCCGTGGAAGTTCACGGCAAATGGGGTTACGTTGATCTCGCTGGAAAGATCGTAATTCGGCCACAGTTCGAATCAGCAGGTCGCTTTTCTGAGGGGCTTGCTGCGGTCGAGGTGAAGGAAAAATGGGGTTATATCGATAGGACCGGCACGTTGAAGATCAAGCCGAAATTCGATAGGGCTTTGCCTTTCCAAAATGGTCTGGCTATTGCGATTGATATCAACGGAGCAGGGAGCGGCATTGTTGCTCCGGGAATATCGATCTTTCACGTATCAGGCACGTGGGGCTATATAAATCGAAAAGGCCGGTACATTTGGCAGTCATCAAACTAAGCGGTTTACTCAACAAATCGGAGATGTCACTCGCTGGTTTGACCACTTAAATGTGCAACTCAAGTAGGTTTACATCGGGCAGACAGCGGACGGGTACGGGGCCATGAGATATCTGCATCGTACCCGTTCGCCGAATCTAATGGCACTCAGGCAGTCGCGGGCTTAGAGACATTGCCGGCCACCACAGTCAAGATTCTTTCCTGGTTCGCCAGAATTTGCTCTTGCCGCTTCTCGATTCGAGCTTGATTCTGAAGAACTGCATCCAATTTGGTTTGGTTTTCGAGAATCTGGACCTGATTTCCCAGAATTCGCTCCTGGTTGGCTAATATCAGTTTCTGGTTTTCGAGCACCTTCTCTTCCGTCATTAGAGCAACCTCCATCTATGGATTTGATTCGTTGGGCACACTCTTGAGTCTCGAAAGGGAGGCCCAATAGCGCAGCCGTGTTGAAAGGCTCTTAGTTAGCTGCAAAGAACGTGCCGCCTGATTTCTCATTATTTGTTGAGAAGGTCGCTGTGAGAGCCCAAACATTTTGGGTCATGCTACACAGTCACTGCGAGAAGTTTCGACATCGGATTGCATGACTTAGGCTGGTGCCGCAGGCCCGCGAGCTGAATTTGGGCCGACAGTTTTAATGCAACAGTTGGTGAGAAACAGTTCGGCGTTCTGTCAGTTCAGATCGCCGTCTTTGAAGTACTTCGTACCTTTGCCCGTTAACTCCAGGGCTACGCCTTTGTCAGTCAGTTGGTACATCCAAACTCCGGGAGAGACGGACGCGGCGCCCTGAAGCGATCCACCGCCGTCACCGGTTTTTGCCGCAGCCGTCGTTTGACCACCAAACTCCCACCCGCTATTTATGAACCGCTCTAACGCATCTTTCTTCTCAAACACGAAGATGGTGCTGAATTTCTTCGCCCCCATTCCGAAGCCCGCCTGGATCTCTCGCATCTTCATGTAAACGATCTTTTGTGTGGCGTTGTCGACAGCAATTCCTTGTCCCCGACCTCCACCTGCAACCAGAATTTTCATGCCGCCACTATTGAACACAGCATAGCCGGCAGCGTCTTTCACAGCCGCTCTAGCGGATGGACGCGCTTTATAAAGGCGCTCCAGCGTTTCCGCGGCTTTCTTCCGGAGTTCCGCCTGTTTCTCTTGCTTGGATTTCGCTGAGACAGGGATCGCACTCGCCAACAACAGAGCACATAGCATTACGAGTCGCGCTCGTTTCATAATACGGTCTCCTTTCGAGGTTAGCGCGAGACTCAGCCTCATACTTCGAAGTTAGAAACTGAAGATCGTTTGCATCACCGGCACCCACCCCGTCATTCCACCGGTATATGGAGTGATAGTGCTGCCATAAGCGGCCTTATTAACCCGCATGATCTCTCCGTTGAGCCACACACGCTGGTTCGGAATGAAGTACCACTTGAAACCTCCGGCCCATTCATACGAGTCGCCAAACTGTCCGGCGATCGCCGATCCTCGTCCATAGACCATGAACTTCTTTGGACTCAGAAAGTAGCTTGCTGACAACTCACCGCCGTGGTCGAAGGTAGATGTGACCGGAAGCGGGCCATCGGCAAGAAAGTCATTAAGCCAGCGAAAGTAGTACTGTGAATTGATGGCTAATCCGCGCCATTTCATGCCGCCGTCGATGGCCCACATGCGATAGGTCGCCTCTTCGAGTGTTACACCGGGCGCAAACGCTCCCGTGGAGAAGGCAAGCACGCCATCCGAATTGTGGATCGATGTGTTTTCCGGATTGCTTTGATCGAGATTCGAAAAACGATCTTCCCTGGACCTGGTGAAGCTCGAGCCGAATCGGAGAAGCGGTTTCCGGGAGTAAAAATAATCGTCATACATGTTGCGGGACTTGCCATCAGGTCCCCATGGTCCATTCGGCTCCCACCAGACACTGGTTGAATAAACCAGGTTCGTATCGATCTTCGATGTGGGGATAGTCAGCGTATTAAGGCCATTGCCGATGAACACTTCATAGTTCAGACCCTTGAGAGGTTCGCCAGTCGCCCAGATTCCTTGTGTGAACCCCGGTCGGAAGAAGTTGTCCGCCAGGCTTCGCTCGGGTTGAGTGAAATACGGGAACGTGAAAACCAGCGAACGGGTCCCAGGGACGGACCAATAACCTGCCGTGAGCGTGAAAGCTTTGTTGAACTGCCAGCCGACGTTTCCTGACACGACGACCTGCGTTGTCGCGGCCGAGGTCCAGGTCAGGATGTTGTACCTCAACCGCTTATCGAAAATGAAACCCGTAAACGTAAACATCTCGCGATTAACGGTGAGATCGTTACGCTTTGCGACAGTGCGGACATTACCCAAATGATCGGTGAATGTATCCTTAGTGCCGAGGGTATTCAGGTATCTGAACTGGGTAATATTTGTGAACCGCAGTTGGAACGGAATACTGGAGTCTTCATCCGTTTGCCAGATCAGGATTCCGTCCCGGTATCTATCTTCTTCAGGTGTGGCGTCCGGCACAGGAGCAGTTGGCGATGCAACGGTAGCGTCTGCTGTTGGCGGCGGCTCGGTAGCGTCCGGAATCGTCGCTGTTGCCGTGTCCACTGCCAGCGCCGCGCTTGCGGGCTGATCCGCCGTCGACGAATTCGCAGCAGTACCGCCATCAATCTTGCGCTGTAAACGGTCGACCATTTCCAGCAGCGTCTTCTGTTGCTCCTGCATCTTCAGAAGGGTTTCTCTAAACGCTGCGTTTTCCGCCTTCACATCTGCGAGTTGCTCCGCGAGGTCGGCTGGCTTCGGTGCCTCAACGGCGACTTTCTTCTCCTGTTTGCTTGGACCGGAACTCTGAGCTGTGACCGTTTGCTTATCCGCAGTAGCGGTCGGCGTTGTTGTGGACTGCGCAATGACCGACGTCGTGAGCAATGTCAGTGACGTTAACGCCGACGCGACTATGCGTTTCATGGATGCGTAGTGTCCCGGGATCATTCTGGTACCGCCAAGTCATTTTGTTCAGCACTGCCTTGCCCTAAAACTCCCTTACTCTTCGTATTCTCCGTGCGATCTCCGTGGCCTCTGTGCCTTGGCGGTTATTTTTCTAGGGAATAGAAAACCACCGAGACACGGAGGACACCGAGGTAGCTCAGAGAAGAACGTAATCTGCCACTTTTTAGGGCCAAAGCCGTTCAGCAGAGCACGACGGAAAGAGCCAAACCTGCTTCGCTGGTTTCCTTGTACTTGCTGTTCATCTCCCTGGCGGTCTGAGCCAACGCCAGCACGCACTCGTCGAAACTGACGCGATGTCGGGTCTCGATCTCATTACTGGCGATCGCGTAGGCGGTCCAGGCCTTGACTGCGCCGAATGCACAGCGCTCGATGCACGGCACCTGCACGTAACCGGCGACTGGATCACAGGTCATTCCCAGGTGGTGCTCCAACGCTGACTCAGCAGCGTTCTCGACCACACGTGAACTCGCGTCATGTGCGGTGGCGGTCAACGCTGCGGCCATCGACGATGCCACACCGATCTCTGCCTGACAGCCCCCCTCGGCCGCGGAAAGCGTTGCATGGTGTTTACACAAGTAACCGATCGCTGCGGCGGCGAGCATTCCCATGCGGATCTTCTCCTGCGGGAGTTTGCGACCTCCTTCACCAAGTCCGTAGACAAGAGATGGCATGACTCCCGCGGATCCACCGGTCGGCGCTGTGATAACGAGGTGACCGCGTCCGTTCTCTTCCGACGCTGCCAGA
Organism: uncultured bacterium; assembly: GCA_965649955.1. Lineage (GTDB taxonomy): Bacteria > Acidobacteriota > Blastocatellia > Pyrinomonadales > Pyrinomonadaceae > PSRF01. Next base: position 3,639 of record CBFGMX010000151.1, on the reverse strand, counting down.
GCGTATGCCGACAAAGCACCAATACCGCGATCCGATTGATATGTCTCGTCCATCGCCCGTTTGTAAACTGTCGCGGCTTTGCTGTGCAGCTTGATCGGGCCCGGCAGCACGTCATCCTCCGGCGCTTTCAGTCCCGACTTCACGGTAGCGACCATCGCGTTGGTGATTTTGTCGATAAACGCAAGTACCTCAGCCTCGGACCTGCCCGAAATCGACATCTCGTTGGCCAGTATTACTTGCGCGATCGTCAGCTTGTTGTTATCGGCGTGCGCCCGCAGCTCCTTCATTGTCGCAAACGGGTATTTCGGGGGGTTCTTCTTCGGTGGCGTATAGCCTTTCCACTCGATGAACCCGCCGCCGACTGAGTAATATTCCTGCTCGAGCAACACTTCGTTTCCGGCCATGAGTTTGGCGGTCATCGTATTCGGATGTTTGAAGTCTCCCTTTGTTGCGTCGTAGACGATGTCCTTCAAGCTCACGTCGATCGATTTGTCGCCGAGTTTGACCGGGAACACCTGGTCTGGTTTGTCGCGCAGGCTGTCGAGAAATAAAGGATCAACAGTTGCCGGCTCTTTACCTACCAATCCGGCAAGTGCTGCGCGCTCGGTACCGTGCCCCTTTCCGGTTGCGCTCAGGCTTCCGAAAAGATGAACTTTCAAGGCGGTCGCTTTGGCGAGTTTGTCTGCGGGAAGTTTGGCAGCTCGCTGATAGAAGTCGTATGTGATACGCATCGGACCGATCGTGTGCGAACTGGAAGGTCCAGGCCCGACTTTGTAAAACTCATCGAGCAGAGTCATCACGGGACCTTTCCCTTTCTGCACGACGTTCAGTTTCGGATCGAGCGGCGGCGGCGGCGCGGTGGCTCTTTGCGTTTGTTCCTGAGCTGAGATCACGCGGCCCGAGATCACAGCCGCCGCACCGACTACAGCGCTTCGCATCAGAAAAGTTCGCCGGTCCACACCCGAAGGAACTTCCTGTGAAGTCAACTCGACCGTGCTAGCCAGTGGATCTCTCACGCTCGATGCATGTGGTCGGTCTGTCGAGGTAACAGTTTCGTTCAGTGTCTCATCTTGTTTCTCAGACATGGTGCGTCTCCTCATTTCCATCTCAATCGGATCGGACGGGGTGTAGCGAAAAGCAATTGTTATTCGTGCACCAGCAACGCGATACTGTCAGAACTAACAGTCTTGGCGGTTGCTGCTGATAGCAAAAAAGCGGGCCGGGCCATCCTGCTTGTCCCGGCCCCAAGAGGTGTTCAGGTGTGCTCCTGACTTCTTTCCACCATGCCACCTCAAACTTTACTGTCCGCTGCTTCCAACCTTTCCGGCTATACCCTTGTTGACCATCAGCCGTATTTCGACGCGCCGGTTCTTAGCACGACCGGCCTGCGTCTTGTTTTCCGCTACGGGCTCCAACTGGCCGTAACCGAAAGGTTGGACCAAACGGTTTAACGGCATTTTGTACTTGCTCACGATGTAATAGATGACCGCATTAGCCCGGCGCTCGCTCAAATCGATATTGCGTTGTGAACTCCCCCTTGAATCGGCATAGCCGATTACGGCCATGACCCAGCCCTTCGTGTTCTGAGTTTTCACCCAGGCAGCAGCTTCGTCGATCGTTGCTTTGGCCTTCGGACCCAGAGTGGCGCTACCAGTGGTGAAGTGAACTGTGACGGTCTTTATCGGATCGAAATCATCCAATCCGTTAATGCGATTGTTAGCGTAGTCCGCTGTCTGCTGCGCTTTATCCGCTGAAGCTTGTGCTGCTGCAGTGAGAGCCTGGGTCTCCGCGATCTGGCCGGCGAGTCGTTCCTGTTCCTGTTGCTGCAGTCTCAGTTTTTCGTTCATCTCCGCTTCGATCGGATCGACGGTGGATTTGAGAGCTTGCGCGGACCTTAAATCCTGTTCATCGAAGCGAATCTTCTCCGCTACCAACTGACCGTCCGAGTTCCCTACGCCATCGACCTCGAGTCGGAGACCGCGAAGGATATAGCTCGAGCCATACTCCTTCGAGCCGCGAAATACTCCTCGTTTGTGACTCTTAACTTCAGTCGTGGCCGTCAGGATGACGATCGTTTGTTCGCCGCTACCCGACGTGTCTGTCATTCGGAAGGAATCAGGATCCCGTTTGACTACTATTCCCTTGAACTTCTTAACCGTCTCCCCGTCCGGAACCCGTCGAATATTTGAATCCTGGGGGGTAGTCGCCCACGCGTTTCCGGCACTTGTCACGACAAGAATGAAGGCGACTACGATAACCCTCGAGAGTGTGTACCTGCTAAGTTTCATGTCTGCTCCTTTCAAGTTCTTAAATCTGAGTCTGCCTTCTTCTTCGAGCGACGCAGTATCGACTCAGAGACAGAAGTCGCCAGCCTTTGACGCTGACTCGTCTAATGTTTCCGAGATCCTAAGTGCGATTTCGTGAGGTGAATACTGTCAGATCTGACAGTGTGTATCGGTGTTTGAGATCGAAGGTAAGCTAAGCAGGTCGTTCAGCAACAAAGTGGGCTACAACTACTGTGACGTTGTCAGTACCTCCGCCTGCAAGTGCAAGATCGACGAGCTGCTGACAAGCACTCTGGGCGGATTTTGCTTCGCGTAAGACGTGCGCGATGGTTGCGTTCTCAACCATCTCGGTCAATCCATCCGTGCAAAGTAGCAACTTGTCACCAGCGCGCAACTTGATCCGTTGCACTTGGGGACTGACCTGTTCTCCCAGCGAGCCGACGGCTGCGGTCAAAACATGACGCATGGAGCGGGACGCGGGATCATCGGGATTCGCAACACCGGCATCGATAAGCGCCTGCGCCAGCGTGTGGTCCGTGGTAAGTTGTCGGAGCTCAGCTCCCTCCAATAGATAGGCGCGGGAATCGCCCACGTGTCCTATTATTAAATTGCTTCCCAATGCACCGACGACGGTGAGCGTGGTGCCCATGCCTTGCAGCGTGTAGTCCCGGTCCGCTTCTTTCCTCAGAATGTCATCTATCTGAAAAAAGCGTTCGCTCATTCGTTCCAAAACCGTCACTACGTCTCTTTGCCGTTGAAGGGCCAATGTCCAGTCTGACGTGTCGACGATTAGTTCAATCAATTTGCTAAGAGCTAATCGACTTGCGACCTCGCCTCCGGCCATGCCCCCCATGCCGTCGGCGACCAACATGCCGTATCCGCTCATCGAGTAGTTATGCTCGAATTCATCCCCCACGAGGTTTGTCATTACGTTTTCGAGCGAACGCCCGAATTTCATGACCAGAAAACTGTCTTCGTTATTCTCCCTGACAAGACCCTGGTGGGAAATTGCGCCGAGATCGACCTCCAGTGACGTCCACACTTCATCCAGGCTGGGGCCTGGACTTAATTCATTCTGGCAGTTCATCTGTTTATGCCCTTCGATACGCGCTGCGTCACCAGCGCCGATGACGGCGTGGCTTTAACCTGGCAAGCGTGCAACGCAGCCGTCAATCTACGACGCTGAAGATCCGCGATCTACTGGCAAAACTTACAGGAGACAAATGTCAAAATTTCCAACCCAACGATGTGCTCACGCCGAGATCGTTCTTGTCGGCGCGTACGGGCGGTCTGTTGTCGAAGTTTTCGTAAAGATGAAAACCCCACCAAAGATCCTTCACCAGTTTTATCCGTA
>CBFGMX010000150.1:0-14075 GCA_965649955.1 uncultured bacterium | reverse complement strand
GATAAAATTATGTCTGCCATGCAGGCCAAAGAATATGGTTTAATAGACGAGGTCATCGCGCACCGGGAATAGGCGCCGGGATGAGTTAACCACTGCGATCCGTCCAAAAGGAGCTTTCAGAGACTGTAGCTTATGGTCAGACGAACCGATGATACTCTGCGGTGCTCATTCTGTGGTAAATCTCAGAATGAAGTTAAAAAGCTCATTGCCGGTCCTACCGTCTACATCTGCAACGAGTGCATCGACATCTGCAACGAGATCATTACCGACGATCAGCAGGCAGAGTCCGTAGCCACTCGACCGCCGCTGCCCAAGCCCGGAGAGATCAAGAGCTTCTTAGACGAATACGTGATCGGTCAGGAGGAAACGAAGAAGCGCCTGGCCGTCGCCGTTTATCAACACTACAAACGTATCGAACTCGGTCGCCGTCGCTCCGACGTCGAGATTCAAAAAGCGAACATCCTTCTGATCGGCCCGACCGGAACCGGCAAGACGCTCCTCGCGCAAACACTCGCGCGCATGTTGAGCGTACCGTTCACGATCGTCGATGCAACGACACTTACCGAAGCCGGTTACGTCGGTGAAGACGTCGAGAACATCATTCTCAAACTTCTTCAAGCCGCCAACGGCGACGTCGAACGCGCGCAGCAAGGCATTATCTATATCGACGAAGTCGACAAGATTTGCCGCAAGGATGAAAACCCTTCGATCACCCGCGACGTCTCCGGCGAAGGCGTTCAGCAAGCATTACTAAAGATCCTCGAAGGAACCGTCGCCAACGTTCCACCGCAAGGTGGACGCAAGCACCCGCACCAGGAATTTTTCCCTGTCGACACGACGAATATTCTCTTTCTGTGCGGTGGCGCGTTTGTCGGACTCGAGAAAGTGATCGAAAGACGGCTGCGCAACAAATCACTCGGTTTCCATGCCGAGGTCAAGTCGGGCTCACATCGTCATGCCGAAGCGCTCGCGCAGGTGCAACCTGAAGATCTGATCAGATTCGGATTGATCCCGGAGTTTGTCGGACGCCTGCCGGTCTGCGGCGTGCTGCACGAGCTCGACGAGGGCGCACTCATCAAGATTCTTACCGAACCAAAGAATGCATTGGTCAAGCAGTATCAGAAAAAATTTGACTTCGACAACGTCAAATTGAAGTTCACCGAAGATGCGCTCAAGGCTGTCGCGCGACAGGCCGTCGAGAGGAAAGTCGGCGCGCGCGGCCTGATGATGATTCTGGAAGAACTGCTGCTTGACGCGATGTATACCCTTCCCTCGCAAAAACGCGTCAAAGAATTTGTCATTACAAGCGAGATGGTCGAACGGCGCCGGGCTGTTCCCGGCGAAGGTCTCACCGGAATCGACGGTGCGGCCGCCTAAGTGACGCTCGTCACAACAGCCCCACGCAACGGCGCAAAGGCGCTAACGTCATTAACATTGTCCGGTATAGTTCTTACGGATTTGCGTGAAACTCGTTAAGCCCCTGACAGAAGTATGAAGGTAGCGCCCCTACGGGAAATGATTTACAATTAGCCCTCTTTTCAAAGAGGGCGAGACCCCACTTTAGCGGCTCGCTGTTGCTACGAAAGACTCCCCAGAAAAGCTGTTTCTAACCATGGAAGAATATTCAGACAGACCCCCCGCCGACGTTGCCTGGTACCCGATGGTGCCGATTCGCGATGTTGTCATATTCCCGTTCACCAAAGTCGCTTTCAAGATTGGACGGGCCGGATCCGTCCGCGCACTCGAACAGGCTTTGGCGACCGACCGCACAATTTTCCTGGCCACCCAACATGACGCGACCGTGGACGAGCCAACTCCGGAACAAATCTACGGAGTCGGCACTCTCGGACGCATTCTCCAGTCCCAGAAACAGGAGAACGGCCAGATCAAAGTCGTCGTCGAGGGTCGAGAACGCGCCACCACCGTGCGTGTCGAGAACTCCGATGGAGCGTTTATGGCGCTGGTGCGTCGCGCACCGGTAGTGAATGAAGAAGGCACTCGTCTCGACGCATTGATTCAAAAGGTGGGACAGCTCGTCGAACAGCATCTTCGTCTCGCGCCCGATACGCAGACCGACGCGCTGCAAACTGCGCTGCGCAATCAGGAACCTTCGCATCTCGCGGACGCGCTCGCATCGCAGTTGCGAATCTCAGTTGAAGACAAGCAGGGACTGCTCGAGATCTTCTCGACGCAGGCGCGTCTGCAACGTCTGGTCGAACTGCTTGAAACCGAGATCGAGAAACGTCAACTCGATCGCACGATCCAAACCCGCGTGAAGCGGCAGATGGAGAAGGCGCAGAAAGAGTACTACCTCAACGAGCAGATCAAGGCGATTCACAAAGAACTCGGCCGCAAAGATGAAAAGGCCGAGCTCGAAGAGCTCAAGAAGAAGATTGAAGAAGCCGGCATGACGGACGAGGCCAAAGAAAAGGCCATGCAGGAACTGCATCGTCTCGAAGCTATGCCGCCGATGTCGGCCGAAGGCACCGTTTCCCGAACGTACATCGACTGGCTGGTCAGTGTGCCATGGAAACAGAAGTCCAAAGAGATCAAAGACCTCGCGAAAGCGGAAGAGGTGCTCAACGACGATCACTTCGGTCTCGAGAAGATCAAGGAGCGCATCCTCGAGTATCTCGCAGTCCGGCAACTCGTGAAGAACCCGAAAGGATCGATCCTGTGTTTTGTCGGCCCGCCGGGCGTGGGCAAGACGAGCCTCGGAAAATCGATCGCGCGAGCTACCGGTCGCAAGTTCGTCCGTCTTAGTTTAGGCGGCGTGCGCGACGAAGCGGAGATTCGCGGACATCGTCGTACTTACATCGGCGCCCTGCCCGGTCAAATCATCCAGATGATGAAGAAGGCCGGCACCATCAATCCCGTAGTGCTGCTCGACGAAGTGGACAAACTCGGCGCAGACTTCCGTGGCGACCCGAGTGCCGCGCTCCTCGAAGTGCTCGATCCGGAACAGAACCACACGTTCCAGGATCACTATCTCGACGTCGAATACGATCTTTCGAAAGTATTTTTCATCGCCACCGCGAACGTGCTGCACACGATCCCGCCGGCGTTGCAGGACCGTCTCGAGATCCTGCGGCTTTCGGGTTACACCGAACGTGAGAAACTCGAGATCGCCAAGCGCCATCTCGTGCCCAAGCAAGCCGAAGGCAACGGATTGAAACCCGAGCAATTCGACTTTACTGACGAAGGCATTCTCGAAGTGATTCGTCACTACACGCGAGAAGCCGGCGTCCGCAATCTCGAACGCGAGATCGGTTCATGCTGCCGCAAGCTGGCGCGCAAGTTCGTTTCCGAACCGCCCGCCGAAAATGCAAAAGACTCGATCGATGCCGAACGCGTGCGCGAAATGCTTGGTCCAATCAAGTTTCGCCAGCAAGGCGTCGCCGCCCAAAGCGAAATCGGCCTGGCAACGGGTCTCGCGTGGACCGAGGTCGGCGGCGAAGTTCTTCAGATCGAAGCAACGCTCGTCAAGGGACGCGGTGGCGTGACGCTGACCGGCAAACTCGGCGACGTAATGCAGGAATCAGCGCAGGCGGCGCTCACGTGCATCCGCGCTCGTGCCGAACGTTTGGCGATGAGTCTGGACTTCATTCGCAAACGCGATCTGCACATCCACATCCCTGAGGGCGCCATTCCGAAGGACGGCCCGTCAGCGGGAATTACGATGGCCACGGCGATGGCGTCTGCACTGGCGCACGTTCCCGTAAGGAAGAACGTGGCGATGACGGGCGAGATCACATTGCGTGGCAAAGTGCTGCCGATCGGCGGGGTGAAAGAGAAACTTCTCGCCGCCCATCGCTTCGGCATCGATACCATCATCCTGCCCAAGGACAACGAAAAGGATTTAGTCGAAGTGCCCGAAGAGGTGCGCAACGTGCTGAACATCAATCTCGTCGAGACGATTGATGAAGTACTGTCGCTCGCACTCGAAGACGCCGTTCCCACAGCTGCGGCGACGGATGAAGCTCCGCCACTGTGGACTACCGAGCAGCCTTCGCAAGGTATTCAGACCAGTTAGATCATCTCTGAATTTCTTCTGTGTTGTTCGTGATCTCACACGAACAACATAGATCTGTCTTCAAATAACGAAAGGACCAAAAAACAACAATGGGCAAAGCAAAGGATGCTGACCTGATTCTGAAACTTTATGACCTCCGCCGCGAGAAAACGATGCGCGAAGCGCGGGATTGGTTTTTCACGTTCGACCCTCAGAACCCGCAGGATTTTATTGACGTTCTGATCAGCGACAAGAGCGGTTACTACCGCATGGTCGTTTCTTATTGGGACATGGCGTGCTCGCTCGTGAACCATGGCGCCATTGACATGGAAATGTTCAACGACGCCAACGGCGAACACCTTGCGGTTTACGCCAAACTGGAGCCGTTCATTCCGGGATTGCGAGAAGCGTTCGGTCCCCAATTTTTGACTCACCTTGAAAAGGTAGTTAAAGAAATACCGGATTTCGAGGAGAGGCTTGCGGCCTTCAGAGAGCGGATGGCGAAGTACCGTGAGCTTTGGAAACAGAAGAACACGGCGCAGGCCGCCGTAGCGTCCGGCGATTAGCAAAATCCAGTGAACTCCGTATCATCTGTGAACCCATGAAGGTTACAAAGGCGGAGTTCATAAAGAGTGCTTTCCAGGAAGACGACTGGCCGAAGGATTCGCAGCCGGAGGTTGCGTTCCTCGGCCGGTCAAATGTCGGCAAATCGAGTCTTATAAATTCATTGCTTTCTGTTCGGGGGTTGGCGCGCACGTCTTCGACGCCCGGACGTACGCAGTCTTTGAACTTCTTTTCGGTGAACGATCAGTTGAAGTTCGTTGATTTTCCAGGGTTTGGGTACGCGAGGGTACCGAAGAATATAAAATCGAGTTGGGGCGAGATGGCCACGGCTTATCTTGCCAAGCGCCGCCAGCTTGTGCTATCAATTCACATCGTAGATTCGCGCCACGAACCCACAAAACAGGATTTGCAGCTTCACGAGTGGCTTGAGCAAAGCGGCAAGCCGCGGTTAATAGTTGCCACAAAATCCGATAAGCTTTCGCACAACGAGTTGAGAAGAAATTTGCAGCACATTGCACGCGTGCTCGACGACGACAGCGTAATGGCCTACTCGGCCAAAAGCGGCCGCGGTCGTGGCGAGCTATGGCGCGCGATAAAAAGCGCAATCGATTCGAAATAGTTATTCAAGAGAATCCGTGTTACCTGAACACAGCTAAGTGCGGATTGGACAACCCGAAATCTCTCAGCCCCCTTTGGTCAACCTGGTTTCTTTTGGGCCACGCGCGTGGAGCGGGTGGCATCAAAAACGATACTGAATTTGCCGCGCGCGCAAAGTTGAGTTACATTGCACTACACCGTTTAAGGAGAATCTGGAAGTATTGCCCCGCGAATTAAAGTGGGAGCGCAGGGTGACAACCCACGTCCATCGCTCGAACCGCACAATTCATATCCGCATTTCTTAATTGATAATCGCCGAGACTGCTTAAAGAAATTTAGAGAACAACTGACATGTCACAACGAACACGTTCACGCGCATCGAGCGCGAACAACGACGCTAACGGAGAAGACGGCGGCGCAACAGTGGCAACCGCCGAAGCTCCCGAACGAGAATCCAGAGAAGCCCGCGACGGCAAAAACGAGGGCTTTCATAACCTGGCCGATCTCAAGGAGATGTCTATCTCCAAGCTCACGCAAATTGCCAAGAGCATGGATGTGCCCGGCGCCACGGGCATGCGTAAGCAGGAGCTCATCTTCAAAGTACTCGCCGCCCAGACCGAAAAGAGCGGTCTCATCTTCTCTGAAGGTGTGTTGGAAACGTTGCCGGATGGTTTCGGCTTCCTCCGGGCGCCTGAGTACAACTATCTGCCGGGCCCGGACGACATTTACGTCTCGCCTTCGCAGATCAGGAAGTTTGACCTGCGCACGGGCGACACCGTCAGCGGCCAGATCCGGCCGCCGAAAGAAGGCGAACGATATTTCGCACTGATCAAGGTCGAAGCCATCAACTTCGAATCGCCGGACCAGGCGCGCGAAAAAGTCTTCTTCGACAACCTGACGCCGCTGTATCCGGAAGAGCAGTTGAAGATGGAGACGACCTCCGAGAACCTGTCCGCGCGTGTCATCGATCTGGTGACGCCGCTCGGCAAAGGTCAACGCGGTCTGATCGTCGCGCCGCCACGCACCGGTAAAACGATGCTGCTGCAAACTATCGCCAACTCGGTCACCCAGAACCATCCGGAAACGACGCTCATTGTCTTGCTGATCGACGAGCGACCGGAAGAAGTGACTGACATGCAACGGTCAGTCAACGGCGAAGTCATTTCGTCAACGTTTGACGAACCACCGACACGTCACGTGCAAGTCGCGGACATGGTGATCGAAAAGGCCAAACGACTCGTCGAGCACAAACGCGACGTCGTGATTCTGCTCGACTCGATTACGCGTCTGGCGCGCGCACACAACGCGGTCGTTCCGCCGAGCGGCAAGATCCTCTCCGGCGGTATCGATTCCAACGCGCTCCAACGTCCGAAGCGTTTCTTCGGCGCCGCGCGTAACATCGAAGAGGGTGGATCGCTGACGATCATCGCCACGGCGCTCATCGACACCGGCTCGCGCATGGACGACGTCATCTTTGAAGAGTTTAAGGGAACCGGTAACTCTGAAATTCACCTGGACCGTCGCTTGAGCGATAAACGACTATTCCCGGCAATCGACTTGCAGCGTTCCGGCACGCGTAAAGAGGAACTGCTAATCAGTAAGGAAGATCTCAATCGCATCTGGGTGATGAGGCGCGTGTTGAACCCGCTGTCGCCCGTCGAGCAGATGGAAGTCGTGCTCGAGCGACTGGAGAAGACCAAGTCGAACGCGGAGTTCCTGGCGTCGATGCAGAGCTAGTGCTTAGAGCTTTGTGCTTGGTGCTGTTCGCTTGCGTCGTGGCTTTCATAAGTTGATGGTTGCGCCGGCGAACAACAACGAAGCACCTGGTACAAAGCTCCTGTGCCCACCTTAACTGCCCCTTCCGCTACCAATGCGCATCGCGATCCTGACTTCTGAAGCTGTGCCTTTTGCAAAGACCGGCGGGTTAGCTGACGTTTCCGGCGCCTTACCGAAAGCACTAAATCAACAGGACGTCGACGCTCGCCTCATTCTGCCACTCTACGATCAGATCGATCGCGGACTACTTAAAGGAGAATCCATTGATGGAGTCCGGGTGGAATGGCGCGGCCAAACACACCGGGTTCGCTTCGCGTTGAGCGATGCGGCAGGTGCGACGGCGTACCTTCTCGAAACGCCCGAGTTCTTCGGCCGTCCCAACATCTACGGTTATCAAGACGATCACATTCGCTTTGCTTTCTTCTCGCGCGCTGCACTCGCGCTGCTGAAACATCTCGATTGGCAACCCGACGTAGTTCACGGTAACGATTGGCCCTCCGGTTTCGCGATGAGTGAACTCCGTGCACGCCGTCGCTACGATCCGTTCTTTCAAAAACAGCGAACAGTGCTTTCGCTTCACAACGTCGGTTATCAGGGACTTTTTGATCCGGGTGACCTCTGGTGGCTGGGCTTTGGCGAACGACCGGAGGTCGACGACTTCATGATCGACCGCACCGCATCGGCTTTGAAGGCCGGAATCATCGCCGCCGACGCGCTCTCCACTGTAAGCCCTCGTTACGCGCGCGAGATCCAGACGCGCGAACAGGGTCACGGGCTGGAATGGTTGCTGCGATCTAAAGCTGCGCGACTGGCAGGAATCGCGAACGGTGTCGATTACGCAATCTGGAATCCGGAAACGGATCCGCACATTGCCGCGAACTATTCGGTGGACGATCTGTCCGGGAAGCGAGAGTGCAAGATCGATCTGTTGCGTCGTTTTGCACTGCCCCAGGATCCCGACCGGCCCATCATCGCCGTGATCTCGCGGCTCGTGAAGCAGAAGGGTTACGACCTCATTCGCGCGATTGCGCCGGCGATTGTCCAAACTGGCTCGTTTTTTATTGCACTCGGCGCGGGTGCGCAGGAGTATGAAGACTTTCTTCAACACTGGCACGACCGGTATCCGCGCGAGGTGGGGATTTACAAGGGGTACGCGGGCGAGGCGCTCGCGCATCAGATAGAAGCAGGCGCCGACATCTTTCTGATGCCGTCGCTTTATGAACCGTGCGGCTTGAACCAGATGTACAGCATGAGATACGGAACGGTGCCGGTGGTGCGTGCGACTGGTGGTTTGGACGACACGGTCGAACACTTCAATGCTGCTACGGGAACGGGGACGGGTTTCAAGTTTGGTCCTTACGATGCTGGTGCATTGCTTGAAAAAATACGCGAAGCCCTTTACTTTTATGGCCGGCCTGACGACTGGCAAAAGATTCAGCGCAATGGAATGTTGGTAGATAATTCCTGGGAGGCTGCGGCGAAAAAATATGCCGAGTTGTACCGGGAAGTGGCCCAATTGTGAATTGGTGCTTTGTACTTTGTGCCGGGTTTTTGGTCTTAGGTCTTAGGCCTTAGTTTGGACTTCTATTCAGCGTGTATATACAAAGACCAAAGGCCAAAGACCAAAAACCCGGCACAGAGCACTAAGCTCAAAATTTATGTCTAAAGTAATCGCGGTCATCGGCGCCCAGTGGGGCGACGAAGGTAAAGGTAAGATCGTAGATCTGCTCGCGGAGCGGTTCGAGATCGTCGTGCGCTATCAGGGCGGACACAACGCGGGCCATTCGGTGCAGGTTGGCGATCAGTCGTTTGTGCTTCACCTGCTGCCTTCGGGAATCGTCCATCGCGGCAAGACGTGCGTGCTCGGCAACGGCATGGTGATCGATCCGAAGGCGTTCTTCGTCGAAGCCGATCGACTGATTCAACAAGGCGTCGAAGTCTCGCCCGAGCGAGTAAAGATCAGTTCGCGCGCGCATCTGATCCTTCCGTATCACCGCGCTTTGGACCACACGAGCGAGGAACGACTCGGCAACGAGAAAGTCGGCACCACGCTGCGCGGCATTGGGCCAGCCTACGAAGATAAAGCGGGACGTCGAGGTATCCGCACCGCTGACGCTCTTGTGCCGGACGTGCTCCGTTCTCGCATCGAACGAAACCTCGAAGACGCGAATCGCATCATCGAAGCTTACGGTGGCGAACCCTTGAACGCCGACGAGATATTTAGCGAGATGTCGGTGCTGACGGAACGTCTGGCGCCTTTTATAGCCGACACAACTCATTACCTGAACGTGGCTGCCACCGAAGGACGATCTATTCTGCTCGAAGGCGCGCAGGCAACGCTGCTCGACGTCGATCATGGCACGTATCCGTTTGTTACGTCGTCGACGACAGTCGCGGGAGGCGCGATCATCGGCACCGGTCTGGCGCCGCATCGACTGAATGGCGTGTTGGGAATCGTACGCACGTACACGACGCGCGTCGGCGAAGGTCCATTCCCGACGGAGATGCTTGAAGGCGAGGAGGAGTTGGGCCAGATGATTCGCGAGCGTGGGCGCGAGTACGGGGCATCCACTGGTCGCCCGCGACGATGTGGCTGGTTCGACGCTTTTGCCACGCGTTATGCGGCTGAGATCAATGGCTTCTCGTCGGTCGCGTTGACGAAGCTTGACGTGCTCGACACCCTCGACGAAATCAAAGTCTGCACGGGTTATAAGTTGAATGGACGCGTATGTGAGTCGTTGCCGGCGGTGTCGCAGGACCTGCGTCGAGTTGAACCGATATTCGCAACGCTGCCCGGATGGCGAAGTTCGACGCTCGGCATGACGGAGCTGAGTTCCCTGCCCACAAACGCACGACGTTACGTCGATTTCCTGTCTGAACAGATTGGGGTCCAGATCGGGCTTGTCTCAACGGGCCCCGAACGCTCGCAGACGATCATCGTGCAGGATTCGGCCTTAGGCGGCTGGCTCCGCGATAACTGATTATTTCCTCATCGGTCATACCATTTCCGCATTCGTCATAATTCGTGTTCAACGAAACATACGGATCAGTGCGTTTGAATACTTCCTGACTGTTCGGTAGAATGCCCTGCGAACTTCCTCGCGTTGAAAAGAGCACGCCCTGCGTGCTCTCCGCATGTAGATGGGCCGATAGCTCAGTTGGTAGAGCAACTGGCTTTTAACCAGTGGGTCGCAGGTTCGAGTCCTGCTCGGCTCACCAGTAATAGCAATAACTTACGAGCAGCTGTGCTTCTAGTGCATGGTTGCTCTTTTAATTTGGTGTGCGGATAGTCTGCGGGTTTTCAGATGCGTTGATGAGAAAACCTTGCTTGAACCGTCTGTGAATGTTTCTGACGTGCTCGAAGTTTTCAAGCGGATTGCCGCGCAACACAATAAAACTAGCTTCGTAGCCTTCGCGCAAATGTCCAATTTTACGATGCGGGAAAATGGTTTGTGCTGTTGTTACGCTCCACATCTTGAGGAGTTCAGCATTATTAAAGACGTTAAGCGACTTCAAATACATCGCCTCTTCAAGCGAAGTAGTCGTATAGTTGTCGCTGCCGACGGCTAACTTAACGCCGGCCTGTTTCAATAACTGCAAGTTTTTTCGTTGCACGGTCCGCACATTTGTGAGGGCTTCTCCATTGGCAAAAAGCTGTGCGACATTGCCAGTTGTTACGACAACTATACCTTGTCTGGCGGCGCGTTTTGCATCTTCTGGCGTGATTAAATAATCTGTTTCGTTTGTCCCCTGCTCGAAAGTAGCACCCGGCAGATGATTGATCTCGTCTACTCCGGCACGCACGGCTGCGGCGAAATCGGCGGCAGAATCAATGTGAGTCGAAACACGCAAACCAGCCGCGTGAGCCTGTTTGACGATACGCGGCAAGAGTTTCGGATCAAGCCCGTTATAACCGAAAAGGTTGGGAGTCTCGCGCCGATTGGCAAAACGCTCACTATGACGGAGGATAGTTTTAATGAAATCGGGTCTGCCCGCCATTATTTGTTCCCACCTCGCAAGCAAATCTGCTTCGCTTTCGATGATAAAGAAGACTTTGCCTTCGAGTTCCGCAACACTGGGGGCGGCGACTCCTGCCTGTTTGAACGAAGCTAGCGTCATTCCTATCGGGTGTCCGTCACGGCTGGTCAAAACGCCGTTCGAGAACGTGACATCAACTGCAGCAGGGCGATTGACAAACTCGCGGCGGAGCATCGCTGCATTGTCGGCGGGATTGCCCGGAATCTTTACATAGAAGATTCCGGCGGCGAGGTAACGCTGGATCATTCGTTGGGTAAATTCACGATTCAAATAAATAGCACTACCCAAATTGTGGTTGTGCGCTTCGGCAAACGGAGGCATGACAAACTCGTTGGCAAGGTCAATCGTTTCAATGTCACCGTGTGGCTTCTTCTTGGTGAAAATGCCGTCAACTGAATAAAAAGTTTGAAGCTGAAAGATCTTGCCGTCGAACAATTGCCCGTTGATGAACTTGTAACTTATACGACTTGAATTGTTCGATTGAGTTTGAGAAAAGACGTAAGTCGCTTTAAATGACAAAATCAACGATAGGACCAAGAAGATAGCTGTTAGCCTGGAAGCGTTCTTCATGTTTTGTGCTCTACACGTATCTACCCTTAAAAGAGGGCCGCAAGTTTCAAACCACCAACGAAAGCACAGGTATAAAAAGAGACTTTAGTGTGCGAACCACAGAGCGACGACGCGATCGCGGTTGCGCGGTTACGGTCTTTTTTTCAACTCTACCCAGTAACTTAGCCTCGCGCCATAGCGTGCTCCGGGACGGGGGCGCGTAGTGGCGGCGCCGTAGAGCATGTCGCCTTTGAGGTACAGCTCGAAATCCAGATCGTAAGGTTCTGGTCCAGTGTCCAAATCAGTGCCCAGCTTGCCGGTGAGACGTCCAGTTAAGCGTTCACCTACAAACTTGAATTTATTGAGAGGCACCGCCACATCCGATCCGAGTTTGGCCTGAACATCACCGGAGGCCGAGATAGAAAATGTGAACGGGATATTTCCGCGATAGGTGTGCACATGTCCCGCCCAGTTTTTTACCAATGACGGAGATGGCTTCGCTTCTTCGCTTGGTTGTTGCGGTCTGGGATTGGAAGCAGTCGATCGTTTCTCACGATACGGCGGAAGTAGTACGGAAAGAATTTCATCAACGAGCTTTGGAGCAAAATCATCACCTGTATTAGTCAACATTACTACTACGATCTTTTCGGAAGGAATCAACCGGAGAAACGCCATCGCATCATCAGTTCCACCTTGCCCAAGCAGACTACGATATCCATTTAAATCTTCGCTGACCCACCACCCAAGGCCATACCGTGAGCTTCCATCGGTGCTGACGGTGGAATTCTGCATCTCATCAATTGCCTTATCGGAAAGAATCACCTTCTGCTTCGGCAAGTGCGCCTTAAGATGAAACATCCCGAAAAGCGCTAAACCGTGTGCGTTAGAGTAAACGCCGGAGGCGGCGGGTGATGCGGAATATGCAAGAGGACGGCGCCCGTTAACCGAGCTATAGCGAACGGCGGCATACTTTTCGAACCCCGGTGCAATGCCAACCGAGGCACGGTTCATTCCGAGAGGAAGAAAGATCTCGTCGCGCATGAAATCCGCGTAGCTCTTACCAGACACTTGCCGTATAGCCTCTCCGAGGATTCCATAACCCAGATTCGAATAATCGAAATGGTCACCTGGCTGCCAGAACACAATACCGTAACGTTTGATCGTCTCCTCAGCTGAGATTCGGCAATTGCTCTGGTCCACATAGCAGTTCCGTCCAAAAGTCGTCAGTCCACCCATGTGTGTGGCTACTTGTCCGACAGTGGCTTCTTTCGGATTCCAAAGCGGACTCCAAATTGCCATCGGTTTAATGTAATCGTTGAGTGGGCGGTCAAAATCTATCTGCTTGCGCTCCTCCAGGACCTTGAGCGCGGTGGCGGTGAGTGTTTTGGTAACAGAGGCGACGTAATACATCGTCTCCTTAGTTGCAGGGATGCCTTTTTCTTTATCAGCAAACCCAAATGCTTCTTCCCAGATGATCTCACCATCGCGCGCCACCGCCACCGAGATGGACGGTATTTTCCTCGACACCATCTCTGTCTGAATTAGCTTTCTGACCGCAGAAAAATCTGTCTGCGATTTCTGAGTCTGTGACTTAACCGGAAGAGATAGTGATGCCGAGAATATCAAGATGCCGACTATGGTGCGCAATTTCATATTTAAACCCGATTGACACGGGGATAGGTTCTGGCACATCTTCCTTGGGGACCATATAGCTCGCGGTCCGGCTCCCAATCTCTTATACGAAGCGCCCCTGGCCGCGAGGATCGTGAAGCCCGTCGGTTTCATTATAAGCTCAATAGCTTTGAGCTGATCTACTTGGCGGCATCGGGACGTCCCCCGCCCAGGAGGAGCGAGATGGCCAGGCACAAAATACTTTGGATGGTTGCTGCGGTGACCGGGGTGGTGATCGTCATCGGGTTAGCGGGAGGTCCCACTCGCGGCACTGACAATAAGTTTACTTTCGACGCCGCAAAACTTACGGACACGGCGGTATGGACCAAAGTTAATGCGGAACCGTATCGCCTTTCGGTTTGGGTGGATACGCTCTGCCGCATGCCGATGGCGGAAGACTACCAAACGTTACGGAAAGAAAACCCTCACGCGGGATCTTACATTACGGTCTACGTCAACAACACGGGCCGGGAATCGATGCTGGCCAAAGAAGTGCAGACGTTTCCGCAGGGATCGGTCATCGTCAAACAAAAGATCGGCAACCAAATCGAAGGTGGTAAGACGCTACTGTACACCATCATGAGAAAGCGCGAGCCAGGCTTCAACCCAACTGTCGGTGATTGGGAATTTGCCGTCGTAGGTGCAAACGGAAAAGACGTCCAGGGAATCGGCAAACTCGAAACCTGCCAGACATGTCATAAACAGAAAAAAGACTCCGATTACATATTTCGAACTTACTTTAAATCAAACTAAGTTTCGATACCGCTAATCACTCAGCAGCTCGTTACGGAAACGCACAACTCAGCGGCTCGTAGAAGCGCCACAACTCAGCGGCTCGCCCTAATCAGTCCGCAGAACTCAACGGTCG
>CBFGMX010000149.1:0-14165 GCA_965649955.1 uncultured bacterium | reverse complement strand
CATGCAGATCCTGGGCATGTTGATGGTCCAACGGATCATGAAGATCAAGATCTAACGGGGGTGTCGATACAAACGAGGTGGTGAAAATATGTTACTAATCGCGATTTCCACTTTTATCTGCATCGCTTTCGGTGTGATGGCGATCTATTGGCTGATGTTCCGTCCTGTCAGCGCGACGGCAGCGCGGTTGAAGGAATTGGGTGACGCTCAGGGAAGTGTCGCCGCAAGTATCGAACCGAACTCTGTGGCGACTCTCGCCGAGCGACTTGCCGAACCGATCAACCGTCTGGTGCCACCCTCCGCGGCCAATGCGAAAAAGCTGCAAAAAGACCTGATGCAGGCGGGATTTCGTTCGCCTCACGCGCCGTCGGTTTATCGGGCCTGCCAGTTTCTATCGATGCTGGTGTGTCCACTGCTGATAGTGTTGTTGTACACGTTTCTGGTATGGCCGCTGAACGGTGCGCTGATGCCGGCGCTGTTTGCATTTGGCGCGGGTTACATTCTGCCACGTCTCATCCTCAACCGTCTGATCGCCTCGCGCAAACTGCGTATCACCTGGGGCCTGGCCGACGCCCTCGACCTGATGGTCATTACGATGGAAGCGGGTCTCGGTCTGAACGCCGCGATGTTGAAAATCTGCGAGGAACTGAAAGACGTTCATCCGGACATCAGTAAAGAGTTTGAACTCGCTAACCTCGAAATTCGCGTCGGTCGCGAGCGCAGCGAAGCGCTGCGAAACCTCGCCGATCGCACGGGAGTCGAAGATTTGAACAGCCTGGTTGCTATGTTGATCCAGGCGGATCGCTTTGGCACCTCGATCGCTCGAGCGGTGCGCGTTTATTCAGACAGCCTTAGGACCAAACGCCGGCAGCGCGCCGAGCAGGCCGCACAGAAAGCTGCCTTCAAACTTCTGCTTCCACTTGGAGCACTTCTATTTCCCACTATGTTCATCGTGATTCTTGGTCCGGCACTGTTGAACATTTCCGACATGTTGGGAGGCGGTCTCTCGTTCGGTAAATAAAGGAGTAATCAAATGCTCAAACGTATAGCAGTTGTCCTGTCGCTCATAACCCTACTCGCGGTGGTATCCGAACCTACCAATTCGGTCCATAGCACTGTGATGACCGACGCCGAAATGGCGATGGTGAATGAAGCAGCCCAAAACGACGATCTTCAAGTTGAGAAGAAAGGCGGAAATCGCCTCGTCAAGGTCGTCACCTTTCCTTTCAAGGCCGTCGGTCGTCTCTTCGGCTTTGGCGGTAAGAAAGACGACAACAAGTTCCACCGTCTCTCGGCAAAAGACGTCAAGAAGTTTGAGACCGCAAAACTAAATCGCGTCACCGACGCCCGTTCTACCACCGCAGCCCCGACAAGTGACGGGGCAGCGCCTGCCTCGACGGCTCCCGACGCAACGTCGAAGCTCGAACCCGACCAGGCGCTGGCCCGCATTTACCTTGAGGATGGTCGTAAGGCGTTCAACAACAACGACGCGAATGGCGCTGTCGCCGCTCTCACTCGCGCAATCTCGCTGGATGCGAAACTGTACGAGGCGCACAACCTGCTCGGCATCGCGTACGAAGCGAAAGGGCTGCGAAGCCTCGCGCTCGAGTCGCTGGAAGCGAGTCTCAAAGGCGATAAGGACCAGCCCGAGCACATTAACGACTACGGCTACCTGTTGATGAAAAACGGCGAGTACCTTCGCGCCATCAAATATTTGAAACGCGCGGTCAAGGCCAGGCCCGAGCAACGTTTTTTCAACAACCTCGCCCTCGCGCAGGTGCAGGTAGGCAAGTATGACGAAGCGTACAAGAACTTCGAGCGAGCGGTAGGAGATTTTCAAGCTCGATTGAACCTCGCAACGCGTCTTCAACGCGTGGGCCAGGACAAAGAGGCCATCAAGCATCTTGAGATAGCGCGCTCACTACAGCCCGCGAGCGCATCTGTTTTGTCTGAACTGGTCTCGCTGTATCAGCGCACGGGTATGTTGGAGGAAGCTGCGGAAGCAAACAAAGCGCTTATCACCTTGCGCACCACGGCAACAGCCCCGGCGCAACCGTAACGTTCGCAAGTGACGCTAAGTTGTTCCAACTTGCCTCCACAGGGAGAGATATAAAAAAGGGAGTTTCACTCACATGGGACATCTCAGTATTCTAAGTCGGACCGAAATCGAGAGTCTTGGACCACCAACTCCGGAAGAAGTAGCGGACACCGGAGTGCACGAAGCTTTTCTTTGCGACCTGGCCCTCAAACACGTCTCGATGCTGCCGGAACCGACCACGGTTTCAGTAGCGGACCGGCTTCACCTGCCGCGAGCTCTTACTGAGGAGATCCTTTACCACCTCTATCGGGAAAAGCTGATCGAAATGCGACTGCAAAGCGCAGTCGGAGCGACACGTTACGCGATGCTCGATCACGGTTGGGAACGCGTCACGCGTCTCCACTCGCAGAGCGGATACATCGGACCTGCGCCGGTGTCCCTTGACGATTATGCTCACATGATGCGGCTGCAGGCCGTGCCGTCGCGTTCAGCCTCCATCGAGAACGTCCGCTCAGCGTTTCAGGATCTGGTGTTGCCCGAATCGTTGCTGCAAACGTTGGGCTGCGTGATTAACTCCCGCTCGTCACTCTTCCTGACCGGCCTTCCCGGCACCGGCAAGACCGCTGTTTCCGAACGCATGAATACGGCCCTGTTCGGAACGATTTGGATTCCCCACGCGATCGAAGTGGACGGGCAGATCATCCGCATCTTCGACGCACACAATCATAAGCCCGTCGAAAGACGTGAGTCGGCAATCGAACACGATCGGCGGTGGATCGAGATTCAACGGCCCCTGATCATCGTCGGTGGTGAACTAACGCTCGACAATACCGATCTAACGTGGTCGGAATCATCAAAATTCTATGAAGCGCCGTTTCAGGTTAAGTCCAACGGCGGCACACTCGTGATCGACGACTTCGGGCGCCAGCGAGTGGCGCCGCAGGATCTGTTAAATCGCTGGATCCTGCCGTTGGAAAGGCGTGTCGACTTTCTTACTCTTCATAGTGGCAAGAAAATCGAAGTGCCGTTTGAACAACTCGTAGTATTCTCCACCAACCTGGACGAGCGCGATCTGGTCGACGAAGCGTTCCTGCGACGCATGGGTTACCGGGCTCGGGTTGAACCACCCACTCCCGGCGCGTTTGCAGAGATTTTCAAAAGAACGGCCAAAGCGCGCGGCGTGGCGATCGACGATGAATGTTTGAGCCACATCCTGAAGCGTTACGAAGACGAAAAGCGCATCATGAAGGGCTGCGAACCCCGTGACCTGTTGAGGAAAGTGAATGACATCTGCCTGTTCGAAGGACGGCAGTTAAAGCTGACGACAGAATTGGTGGATCTTGCGTGGGGCAATTACTTCGGTACGGCCCACGGCTTCGATCGAGAGTTTCGGCAGTTTGAGATGGCGGCGTCTCAGTGAAATCGTGTTTTTAAGTCGGATATTTCTGGTTTGCCTTCTGACGGCGGTATTGGCCGGCGTCGCCTTGGCACAACAAAGCGTCCGCATCACGCTGGCTGACGGATACTCGTTCGAAGTGGACGAGGTTTCGAACCAGAACGGCGAGATCTGGTACCGGCAAGGTTCCGTTTGGAAGCGACTCGAAGGTTCGGTAAAGAAACTCACACCGCTGACCAAAGAGGAACCTGCGAAGACTGCGCCCGAGCCCGTTGCCGCGAAGCCACCGGCTGAAGCGGTGCCGCTGGCGATCTGGATTTACCTCGAGGGCGGTGCCCGAATGCGGGTCGACGAAGTCACCGAATCGACCGACGGGGCGTGGTTTAGGCGCGGAAACGTGCAGAAATTTCTCGAACGGGACCACATTGTCCGTATCGAACGCGAACAGCCCGTCGTCGCCGGAAGCACTGGCTGGCGTGAAAATGGCTGGACCTCCGGAAATGCTCGTATTGATACTTTAATAAAGATGAATGCCGCCCGGTTCGGGGTCGACCCCTACCTGGTCTTTTGTGTTATCGAGCAGGAATCGCAGTTCAAACAGTTCGCTCGAAGCCCGAAAGGCGCACAGGGATTGATGCAGTTGATGCCCGGGACGGCCCGTCGCCTGGGTGTTCGCCGGCCCTACGATCCGGCCGAGAACATCATGGGCGGCACTCGTTATTTAAAGGAGCTGATGACCATGTTCGGCGGTCGCGTCGATCTGGTGCTCGCGAGTTATAATGCCGGGGAGGGCGCGGTGATGAAGTATGGACGTAACGTTCCCCCATATCGTGAAACTCGTGATTACGTAAAGAAGATCGGCAAGCGTTATGGAATTGACGGCCGTAAGCCGAAGGAAGACAACGACGTGCCGGCTCCGCAGCGATAACTTTGCAAAGTATGGGGTGACAGCATGAATTCATTAGCAGCGCGCATTATCTGTTCCGTCTCCCTCGTTTTAACTCTTTCGCTCGTAGCGTTCGCCCAAACGCGGTCAGCGCAGCAACAGGCGCTTACCAACGCCTCAGTCGTAAAACTGACTAAAGCCGGCTTTAAAGAAAAGACCATCATCTCGATCATCAATTCGCGTATACCGAATTTCGATCTTTCGCCCGATCGCATGATCGAACTGAAGCGCAACGGCGTCACCGAAAAAGTGATCATGGCCATGCTCTCGCGTCAGGAAGGGCTGGACATGATGCTGGACGATGAAAACTGGACCGACGAGCAGTTCATGACCCAGGGTCTCGATCCGAAGTCCAACGGCTCGCGTTCAGGCAGTGCCCCTTCAGATGGCGGCACGAGCATCTTTGGATCGGGCGGTGGCGTTAAAGGACGCAACAAGTCCAGCGGCGGCGACGGGTCAATTGATACCGACACGGTGACTACCGGAAGCGCGACTGTCAGAATCATCAAACCTCCAACCGAACCAGGTGGTGCCCCAACCTCAACGAAACTAGAAAAAACCAAGAGCCTCACCAATGATTCGATCATCGAGTTGGTCGAAGCAGGGTTCTCGGAAGGGACCATCATTCGTCGTATCGAACAATCGCCCGTCGAGTTTGATCTGGCCGCCAACAAGTTGGATGAACTGCGGCGCCGCCGGGTCAGCGAGAAAGTCCTTGCTGCTATGAAAGCGGCGATGGGCGAAGAAAAGTAGTCCGGTTCACAATCAACGATTTTCTATGAAAAGCCAGGCAGGTAAAACTCGACCTCTGTTGCTGCTGTTTTTCTTCGTGGCGCTCTCCTTGTCATTGCTCGACTTGCAAGTCGTAGATGCGCAAAAAAAGCGGACCGCGCCGCAGCGCGCGTCCCAACCAAAACCGAGTCCGAAGCCACGGACTGCGCTCGATGAGATGGGTGCGCCGCCACCTGTTCCCACACTCAAGAAACAACCCGAGCAGGAACTGAATCCCGACGATGTCGTTAAGGTCGACACGACTGAGGTGATGTTTCCCGTGACGGTCCGCGATGCGAGTGGTCGTCTCATAAACGATCTCACGCGCAACGACTTTCGCGTCTACGAAGACAACGCCCAGCAGCCACTCAGCGATCTCGCGCTGCGTCAGGTTCCGGTGGACGTGGTCCTGATGGTAGACGCGTCGTCGTCCGTCGCAAACAACATCGACGACTTCCGCCGCGCCGCCCAGGGATTCGCGGCGAAGCTGACCACTGATGATCGGATCAGCCTGATCAAATTTGACGACCGGATCGAGTTGTTGCAGGACTGGACCAAGAGCCGCTTTCAATTGCAACGCGCGCTGAACCGCATCGAACCGGGCATGTACACGCGCTTCAACGATGCGTTGTTGCTTGCGTCGAAAGAACAGTTCGGACCACCGTCACTCAAATCACGCCGCGCCGTGATCGTGCTTTCTGACGGGCTCGACAACGGCCAGGGAACTACGTCGCTCGAGACTGCACTACAAGCAATGATCAAGGCGCAAGTGACGGCGTACATCGTCAGCAACACCGAGATCTCGCGGGCGGCAAAACGAGCTGAACTCGATACGCTGTTAGGCGGGACTGAAGCTTCTGTCCGATTCAATCAGGTAAACATCGATCGCCTGCGACTCGGAATACAGGCGCTCGATCAAAGCGAAGAGAACCTGGCCCAACTGGCGCGCGCCACCGGCGGACGTCTCTACAAACCGCTCAGCTTCGACGCGCTGGAATCCACTTACGCCGAAGTGGCCGACGAGTTGCGACATCAATACGCGCTCTACTTCACGCCGCTCAACAAAGCGCGCGACGGAAGTTTTCGGCGCGTCCGGGTGGAAACAGCAAATCCCGCTTACCGCCCGCACACTCGCGTCGGTTATTTCGCGCCGAAGAGTTAAAGATCCGTGTCCTCCGTGTTCTATGCGTGCGCACTAATCCTGGCTATCGGGGTCACCTGCGCCCACGCACAGACCAAATCGGATCCAGCACCTGAAAAAATCACGATCGTCCTGGCTGATGGTCCACTCGTCGTGGACGAAGTAACTGAAGAAACCGACGGTTACTGGTACAAGCGCGGGAACATGTCGAAGTTTCTCGACCGCGAACGAGTCCTGCGCATCGAGCGACCAAAACCACCGGCTGAGGAAAAGACCGATGAAGACGTCCTCGAAGGCACCGGCAAATGGAAACTTTCCGACGCCGGCAAGATCGAGGAGTTCTTCGTCGCAAAATTTAAAAAACCGCTACCTACCAGCGCGTTCGGCCAATCGGATCTGCATACTCGCTGGGGGTGGGACCATCGCAACGGAATGGATGTCGGTCTTCATCCGGACAGTGCCGAGGGCCGCGCGCTAATCGAATTTCTGCGTAACGAGTCGATTCCCTTTCTTGCTTTTCGCGGGGCCGTGCCCGGTGTGGCAACCGGCCCTCACATCCACATCGGAAACAGATCACCAAGAATTTCCAGCCGCCGCTAACGGCGACTTCTTCTGTTTGAGGTAATGAGATGAAATTCATCGAATTCGCCCATCCGGAGGGCGGAACGTTGCTTGTTCACGTCGATCACATCACGGCCGCGCACTTTCGCCCCGGCGAAGGCGACGTCAAGACCCGTCTTGGTTTGGATCTGGATGAACGACAAAACGAAATCGTACTTTTCGGTGACGAAGCAGAACGCACCTGGCAGAAACTGCAAGCGCTGATGAAAACAACCGATTAAAGCCGTGTCGACTACGACCCAAAAACCCGCGCCAACCTCCAATCCGCTGTCGGAGCAGTGGATCGATCTGCGACTGATCGCCGGAATGCGCGTAGTGTTGGGAACGTCGGCGCTGCTTGTGGTGCTGCTCGAGTCCATGGAATTCAAAGCGTGGGGCACGCCGATTCAGGTGACGCTCGCGCTCTACTCGCTTTACGGTCTATTGATCTATCACTTGTCGCTACGCCGCAATCTCGTCGTTGCGCACAAGGCGATCCCGTGGCTCGACCTGTTGTGGTACTTGCCGCTGGTTATTTTCACTCGCAACGCGAACAGCAGTTTCTATTACTTCTATTTCTTCGCCATCATCGTGGCGTCATTCACGTGGGGACTCAGCGAGGGCCTTCGTCTGACACTCGCCTCCGCAGCGATCTACACGATCATCGCGTTAGTGGCACCGGGTAACAGACCGTTGACTCGTCTGATGCTCGCGCCGATCGCACTACTGATCTTCGGCTACATCATCGCGCGTTGGGGCGGCTACCACACCCAACTCAAGAACCGTCTGAAGCTGTTAAAAGACGTGACCGTCTTTTCCAATCCGCGCTTCGGAATCGATCGCACAATCAAGGCAATTCTCGAAAGCATTCGCGATTTTTACGATGCGGAGGCCTGCCTGCTGGTGATCCCGGGTAAGCCGCGTGATGCCGAAAGTTACCAGATGTATCGCGTAGCCCGTGGGATTCATCCGAGCCGGTCTGCACCTCCGGAGATTGGTTCGGATGCGGCCGCACAGTTTCTCTCCCCTTCTCTCGACCACGCGGTGGTCTACCGTAAAAATAAGTCGTCACATGCGCGTCTCTTTGACGTGAAGACGCGTGTGTTTTCAGAAGCACCCGCGGGCACCGGCGACAAGTTGTCGGGCATGCTCGACGCGCAACGATACCTGTCAGTTCCGGTTTATTACCGTCACCAGCCGGTCGGACGCCTCTACATCGTGAATGGTCCAATGCAGATCGACGGTCCCGCCATGGATTTCGTCTTGCAGTTGATGGACCACGTCACGCCCGTGATGGAGAACATCCGGCTGATCGATAACCTCGCCTCCGACGCCGCCGAAACCGAGCGGCGGCGCATCGCGCACGACATTCACGACAGTGTGATCCAGCCCTACCTCGGTATCCAGTTCGGACTTTCCGCATTGGACCAGAAACTCGAATCGGGCGATGTCGGGATTCGCGAGAACGTACAGGAACTGCTCGAGCTTACTAAACACGAACTCGCCGAGCTGCGACGTTTCGTTTGGGGACTCAAAGCCGGTGAAGAACGTATGGACGTGCTGCTGCCTGCGATCGAGCGTTACGCGGAACGGTTCTCGCTGGTTACCGGAATCACTGTAGACGTCGAGGCGCGTGGCAAGGTGAAGGTCAACGATCGATTGGCGGCGGAGTTGTTTCAAATAGTCGCCGAAGGACTCAGCAACGTGCGGCGTCACGCTTTTTGTCGCGACGCCCGCGTCGAGATCTCGTGCAAGGAGACTTCTCTTCAGTTACAAATCAAGAACAGCAGGCCTCGCCTCGCCGTACAAACTGACGCCGAACGTGCGGCTGGTCATGACGGAGTTCGGGCGTTCCGCCCGCACTCGATCGCTGAGCGAGCAGCGGCGTTGGGCGGCGAGACTCAGGTTTATGTTGATGAGAAGGACTACACCGTCGTGAGTGTAGGAATACCGTTGTAAGAGCTAGAATATTCTTGCTTATCAGAAGGAGTGCTGTTGAAAACAGTATGACGGTGCGGCCGATTAACATAATGATTATTGACGATCATGTGGTAATCCGCAGTGGGTTACGCATGCTCATCGAACACGATCAGCGAATGCGTGTGGTCGCGCAGGCGGGCAATCGCGCTGAAGCACTGGAACGCGCCGCTGCCGAGCGGCCCGACGTGATCATTCTCGATCTGCTTCTTGGCGACGACGACGGCCTCGCTTTCCTGCCCGAGCTGTGCCAGGCAAGTCCTGATTCCCGCGTACTTGTTCTGACCGGCGTGCAAAACCCGGACGCACACCGCCGGGCGATCCGTCGTGGCGCGATGGGAATCGTGCTGAAAGATCACGCCGCCGATCAGCTATTGAAGGCCATCATGAAGGTGAACGAAGGTGAGGTTTGGATCGAACGTTCGATGATGGGCAGCATGATCCAGGAGTTCACTAAACCGACCATGGCCGATCCCGAAGCGGCAAAGATCGAGTCGCTCACCGACCGCGAACGCGAGGTGATTGCGTTGATCGGCGAGGGACTGAAGAACAAGCAGGTAGGTGAAAGGCTGTTCATTAGCGAAACGACTGTGACCCACCATCTCAGCTCCGTTTTTTCGAAACTCGACGTTTCGGACCGGCTCGAACTCATCATTTACGCTTTCCGCCACGGTCTGGCAAAGATCCCCAAATAAAACTGCCGGATCTCGCTTCTCTGCGGCGGCAAATTTCCCGCTAAGTACAAGAAAACACACGCGTTAAGTCTTTGGCAGGATCCTGCCATACGGTCTCCTCTAAAAACCCTGAATTCCTGCCACACAAATGGGCAACTACCTCCGTTGTCACTATTTTGTAACAACTTGATAATCCGAATGTCGAAACCGCGTCCTGATCCACGCAACTCCTGTTTGCGCTCTCAGCTCGCGAGACTTCGCACGTTTTCATTTTAGGTTTCAGCAGGTAACGGGCACGGGATGGCGGTTGCTCCGCCGCGGCGTCCTGGTGCCGATTGGGGAGGCTGGATTGTTTAAGCCAGGCGGTTTGCCCCTCTTGGTATTCAGCTTTACAGCTTCCCTGTCAGATGGTCCACACGCGCCCAGACGTGTGGGCCAATTCGCGTTATTTGCCATATCAGTGTTCCTCTGTCCGTCCGAATAGCGGAGGTTAGCAACCTGTCGGAACATGGATTAAGAGGTCAGCATGGAGCCGCGGCTGTAGTCGCCCCAACGGAAACCTCATGACCGCGCTACAAGCGTTGAAAAGAGTGTCAGGCCGTCTAAGAAAGCTTCTTCGCGGCACGGATAGCGCTCCGCTTGATGAAACTGATGTGAAACACCTGCTTGTAGTTGACGATGAAGAGTCGATCTGTTTTTCCATGAGCGAGTACTTTTCACAACATGGGTTCAAGGTCGATACGGCGCGCGAAATGGAAGAAGCGGAGGGATTAATCAAGATTACCGATTATCAGGTGATTATTCAGGACCTGCGACTGGGACTCGCGCGGCGTTCCGACGGGATCGACATTATCAGGTTGGTCCATAAACGAAATCCCGACACGCGAATCGTCGTGCTTACGTCGTACGGTTCTGCGGAAATCGAAGAAGAAGCGCGTCGGGCGGGAGCAGACGCATTCTTAAGAAAACCAAAGCCTCTTTCACAAGTGGCTCAGGTGGTGCAAGGTCTCATTGAATCGCCTCGCACGCGCACGGTGCGAGCGTGAGTAGACGTGATCTTGTGCCGTGGAAGTAACCGCAGGTTCTTTCGGGTGCTGGAAATGAGAGGACAGCACTCGCGAGATCAACCCGACCGGTGCTTCCAACGGGGGCTCGGAGCCGTCCGAGCCCCTTTTTTTGCCCCCGCGGCACATCAGGAAGATCCTTTCTTTCCAGTCGGGTTTCGACTCCCCGTCAATGGCAAATAAATGCCACCGATCATCTTTTGAAAATTCAACAATTCTGCCTTTCAAAATCGGCACGTTTGCTCGTTGTAGCCAATTCATCGCACGCCTAGAATCCGCTCAAGGTTAGCTCATCGCCAAGAGCAGATCCTCTCATCTACCGTGTGTGACTATGGGGCTCACTATATTCCAACCCAAATCTTCACGTTTCAACGCAACCCTGCTTGAAACACTATGCAGACCTTCTTTCGAAAGTTTGCATAAATACCTCATGTAATACCGGCAACTCCGGTGGATATGTTCTCCCGCCGAAGTAGCTGGTCCTTCCAACAAGGAGTACGATTCATGAAAAGCAAGACACAAACCAGACTCTCCCTCTCCAGAGTTCGAACGAGGAATATTCTGTTAACCGCAGGTGTCCTCTCTCTGTTGATCTGGAGTCTTACCGGATCGGCATCACTCCGATCCCGATCAGACAAAGCAACCAGCCCAGAGGCTGCCACTGTCGCCAATGCCATGAACCCGATTGCGCCTTTCAAACCAGCATCCGCAGACCTCAGCCAGGTCCGTAACGGCGGAGTCGGCTGCGACGACACCGTTCCCAACTCATGCGAGGACCCAGCCGATTGGGTCAATGGAAACGCCGGCGCTTCGAATGCACACTACCAGGAAGGTCAATCCATTCCTTACCGCTTGGTGATGAAAGATCTTCCCCTCGGAAACAACAGCGTTGTGATCGAATGGGACGTCAAGCACGGCGGTGCAAACGCCATCGATTTCATTACTCATTATCAGCGAATCAACGAAAGCGTTCAGCCCTGCGGCCCGGCGAATCATCCAGAAGACATAGTCGCGGGTTGTAACCCTGCAAGCTTTACCACCTTCGATATTCCCGCGCCGACGGGCGTCAACTCTCCGATACCAGGATTACCGGAGAACGCGTTCAATGCCCTGCCGGTCGCGCAGCGACGAATGACTATGTACAACGGCACGATTAACAGCATGGTCTATACGAACCCGCAGGGCGACCTCTCGCTGGCCCAGGCCTCGACGAGCATCACCATAAACTTCACCGCCGCAAATTCGACCGTTGTGATGGCATGGGGCGGACACATCGCCAGGGCGATTGACTGGGGCAGTGGTAATTCCGCAAGCGGCATTAGCGGCTCGCCGTACCACACGCGCTTGCTCGCTCTAAACGGCAGCGGCGGTAATCAGGATCGATCGCTATCTGCTGCGGCCGTCGAAGCTCCACCACCATGCGCTCTCACGAACGACAACATCGATGTTTGCGATCTTCCGACAATCACGACCCACGCGTTGCAGGGTACGGCTGTGGCAGGTCAAACCTATTCTTTCAATCTGGTAAACAGTGGAGGCTCAAACGCGTTCATCAGCAGTTCCGATACTGATCCTTCAGACGGAACCATCTCGGCGAACGTCACAACCAGCGGCGCCGGCTCGTACACGATCACTCTCAGCACTTCAAATGCCGGCGGCTCAAGCGAATGCTCGGCGACGGTGCGAGTCCATCAACAGCCTGCCGCGGCT
Organism: uncultured bacterium; assembly: GCA_965649955.1. Classification (GTDB taxonomy): domain Bacteria; phylum Acidobacteriota; class Blastocatellia; order Pyrinomonadales; family Pyrinomonadaceae; genus PSRF01. The sequence goes on along the minus strand of CBFGMX010000149.1, from coordinate 1,848 downwards.
GCCGGCGCTGACCAGGAGCAGTGTGAAACTTCAGGTTTCGCATTCCAGATGAATGCGTCGTCGACGGTTCCTTCGGGAGGGACGCGCACGTGGACCATCGACGCCGCCAATAGCACCACGACTGCAACAATCGTCAACCCGGGTGACGAGGACCCGCTAATCACCCTGGATGGCGTTGGTACAGTAAAGGCAGTGCTCACAGTAACTGGCGCATCTTGCGCAGACGCCGTCGACGATGTACTGCTGACGGTGTCGCCGAAGGCCAACGCCAATGCCGGCGCTGACCAGGAGGTATGCGCCGCAGACCCCGACGTAACTCTGAACGGGAGCTTCAGTGGTTCCGCACTGAGCGCGTCGTGGAGTGGCGGCACCGGCACGTTCTCGCCGAACGCGAACACGTTGAACGCCGTCTACACACCGTCGGCGGCTGAAATCGCTGCTGGATCGGTGACACTCACGTTGACGACTGATGATCCTCCCGGATCGTGTGGTGCGGCGACGGATACGATGACGATCACAATCAATCCAAATCCGAGCGTGGAGATCAGTCTGGAGGATGCGTGTGCTGCGACCGCGCACCTGCACGCAACTGTAACCGGCGGCACTGCGCCTTACACTTTCTCATGGAAGAAGGACGGCGTCGCAGTGGGAACTAACTCCGCCGATCTGACGCTGACCGGACCGGGAACTTACACGGTGAGCGTGACTGACAGCTCATCGACCAGTTGTCCCAGCAATACCGACACGTTTGTAGTCTGCTACACGGAAGGGCCGTTGGCTTCCGCTCCGGCTGCAGAAGCCGGTAGAACTGTGGACGTGGCGTTCAAGGCACGGTCGGAGAGTTCATCACTGGCTGTGCGCCTGACGCTGTTTCTCTATTCAACGTTGGGCTTAGGGATCCTGTGAGGCCGTTAGCTGCCTAACGGGAAGACCTGAAGGTAGTCGTGTTCTCGGGATGTCGGTGCGCGACCAACACCCGAGAACACGGATCGCCTTATGCTTGCGCGGTGCAACACGTGGGCGCTGGCGAGCAGTTTAGCCGTTTGACAACGCCAAACTGTAATCCTGTAAGTCTCACGCTTACGCACATTTGCCGTTTTTTCACGCACTCGAACGATTGGCCCACCCTTTGCAAAGCTCGGCTCACACTCGTGTCCACTCCGCTGAGTTAGTGGTCCTCCCATCGAGGATATAACCGCTTTTTGGACGGCCAGTGTCGGTATAAATCCTCTTTTCAGGAGCCCATAAGAATGTTTGCCCCACATAGCCCAGACTCTCGCTTCCGTATCCTTCTGTCTAAAAAAACTCAACCAGCCCGAATTCTCGTGCTGATTCTCGCAGTCGCCGTTGTCGCGATGGCGCTTGGCTCGACCACGTCGTCGGCCGGCACGTTCGGTCAGTTCCTGCGTTCGAAAGCAGCTGCGATGATAGGCGTCAGCGCCGCGTCCGTAGATGCACACGCGCTCGACGCGAATCTCGAGGCGGAAGATTCCAGCATGGCAACCGAACGACGCGCGCACACCGCGACACGGTTGCAGGATGGTCGCGTGCTGATCGCTGGTGGTGAAAACTCCGGCGGCGCGTTGAATGGAACCGAAATATTCGATCCGGCTACGGGAACGTTCTCCGCTTCCGGCAATATGGGTGCGGCACGTGCGGACCATTCCGCAACGTTACTCGCCGATGGACGCGTGTTGTTTGCAGGCGGACGGACCAGTGCGGGATCGCTGGCGACTACCGAGATTTTCGATCCGGCGACGGGAATGTTTGCCGCTGGTCCCTCGATGAGCGTTGCGCGTGCAGGTCACAGTGCGACGCTTTTTGCCGATGGGCGTATCTTCATCGCCG
>CBFGMX010000148.1:0-14188 GCA_965649955.1 uncultured bacterium | reverse complement strand
TCTGAAGACGAGAGTTATCGGAAATACACTGAGGACAAAATAGCCAAAGGCCACTATCTGGGCGAGCGAACATTACGGTTTGAATATAAAGACCGGGTTAGCAATTGGTTTGAATGGATGCACATTGACCCTGAGACTCTTGGACAATATGGGAAGCGGCGCGGTATTCAATGAGGCGCTTGGGAAGCGAGGGGAGAAGATACTTGGTCGCCATCACCAGGACATAACGCGACACTGAACAAGTCATTGGCGGACGCCGGGCTTGCTACTCTTATCAAGGTTGTGTGGTCAGGTTGTCGGCTTTGGGCAGTCGCCCAGTTCCGGCGTTCGGTTGGTTCTTAGATTTACCGTGAATCTTTCATCATTTTTGGAGAAGTTTGTTTTGTGGGCGTCAGAAGAGCCTGCGATCGTCGCTGTCGCGCTGATTGGCTCTTATGCTCGCGGGACGGCCACCGACGACTCAGATATTGATCTGATCATTCTGGCGTCCTCCTACACACCATACCTTGAAAACCACGGATGGTTATCTTTGTTTGGAGAGGTCGAACGTTCAACTAATGAACAATGGGGTCGCGTTGACACCGTCAGGGCAATTTACAAAACCGGTGGCGAAATCGAATACAATTTCGCATGTCCGTCATGGGCCGCAGTGCCGCTTGACCCGGGAACTCGACGCGTGGTCGAGCACGGCTTCAAGGCTCTGTACGACCCGCAACACAAATTCGCTGCTTTACAAAAAGAGCTCTCCGAAGATTGCGAAAGTCATTTAGGCGAGCGCGTTAATCCGCGAAGAACGAACCCATGAGTCCCTGGGCCACCTGGCGCCCAGGGATAGTTGTTAACCATTCACTCCAGTTCCTATTGAGATTGGTCGATTATCTTGGCGCGTAAGAAATGTTCGACGCGTTCCGCACCAGAATCTCAGGAGCGCCATCTTTTTCCAGCGACAGCTTCGATATGCTGTAAATGTATGGCGGCTTGTTCTCAGTTAACTGACTGAACAAGATTTCTTTTTCAGATGGAAGCCAATGTGGTTCGCTGCCGTCGACTGTCGAAGGTGTCAGGCGTTCAAGAGCGGAAGTTTTGAGGTCGAGCCTGTAGATTACGGTGTTCTGGTCCGGATTGAGCGCGGTGTTGAAGAGCAGGTACCTTTTGTCGGCCGAAAATGAGAAGCGACTCAGACCCGAGATATTTTCGCTTTCCGGTAACACCTTTCCGATTTCTATTCGCTGCAATTCCTTGCCATGAAGATCCACTTCGTAAACGTTCCGAAGATCGTGAATCACTACCGATTGGCCCTTTTTGGTCCATGAGCTCAGAAAATAATATCCGTCCGCAGGGTAAGAGGCAGTGATGTCATGCCATTGCTCGGTGGAGGTATCCAATATAGCAACGCGCCAGGTCAGGTCCTTCTTGAACTCAAAAGCGATCTTTGATCCGTCAGGAGACCATTGTGGGGCTTTGGCCCCGACCCTTTGAAGTGAAGGGAACTCCTTAATTGCACCTGACTTCACATCAACTGTCTTAAGCGCGGCGTTGTCCGCAAACACATACGCGATCCGCTCTCCATTTGGTGAAATATTCGGCTCAACGCCCTTCAGGATTTTGCGAACGCGGCCGGTGTTCACATCCATGAGATAAATGTCATCGCCTCTGGAGAAGCAGAGCGTCTGAAGCTCATAGGAGCTTACCGGGACCGCCTTCTCACTTGTCTCACTTGTGACTACCACAGGCAACGCTTTCGCTTCCTTACCGGAATGGCGATCAAACTTAGCCTTCAAGCCGATTACACCAACGCCAAGTGCGATGGCTGCAACTACGCCGAGCCAAATTGGAACCCGAGTAACACTAAACGGATGAGAAAGTGGTCTCATTCAACACCGCGAAGATCTTACCATGGGCGTTATTTTATCGGCTCAAAACCATACCGTTCGACAGCGTCGCAGAGCTGGCTCACCAGCAAGTTCCGTCAGAGCTTTGGTCCGTTATGAACGACTCGCCCATTTTTCGCAAACGTTGCGTATCGCCCATCGCCGCTGCCGAAAAATTTATGCAAAAGGGCATTCTTTTTTTCTTTAGTTGACAATATCAATTAGTTGATTGACACTGGCAAGCAGAGGAAGGTGCAATATGGATGCTCAAATAGATGCGGTTCGGCGTTTTAATCGTTTCTACACGAAGCAGATTGGTGTCTTGACTGACGGCCTGCTGGAAAGTCCCTTTTCGCTTACTGAAGCGCGCGTAATATACGAACTGGCCCAGCGTGGTAGTGCGACTGCCAGCGAAGTAGCAAACGAGTTGAGATTGGATCCAGGCTACCTGAGTCGCATCGTACGCAATTTCGAACAACGTCGACTAATCGCTAAAAAGTCCTCTGAAGCAGATGCACGACAGAGTGTATTGAGTCTTACTGCGCGCGGACGAAAAGAATTTGAGAGTTTGAACCAGCTCTCACGCAACCAGGTCGAAGAGATCCTGAATGATCTATCTCCGCTGGACCAAACCCGTCTGCTCGGTGCGATGAGAACGATCGAGGAGTTGCTTGGAACGTCGCTCAAAGACGAAAAGATTTCATACATACTGAGACCACCGCACGCCGGCGATATGGGTTGGGTGGTGCAGTCAAACGGCTCTTTGTACGCACAGGAATATGGTTGGGACGAGACGTACGAAGCCCTGGTGGCCCAAATCGTGGCGGACTTTATTAGGAACTACGATCCAAAAAAAGAGCGTTGTTGGATTGCGGAGAAAGACGGCGAGAATATTGCCTGCGTCTTTTTAGTGAAGGAGTCGAATCGGGTGGCGAGATTGCGATTACTCATAGTCGATCCGAAGGCGCGCGGTTTGGGAGTCGGAAAACGATTGGTTGATGAATGTACACGGTTTGCCCGGCAGGCTGGCTACAAGAAGATTGTACTGTGGACGAACAGCGTGTTGGTCGCCGCGCGTGGTATTTATGAAAAGGCGGGCTACAAGTTGGTGAAAGCTGAAAAGCATCACAGCTTTGGACAGGACCTGATTGGCGAAACCTGGGAACTCGATCTTAGCGACAGATTAAATGGATAAAATCCGGATTCTATCCGTGTCATTCACGGTTACTGATTCGACGTTGTCGAAATCGCTGTGCGTCGTCCGTCATACTAACGAGCGTGGTTCAACCACCCAGAGGAGAACGAGATGCTCTATGTTTTATTGATTTATGAGAAACCGGACGACTTTGCGCGCCGCGATTCGTCCGTTGAATCGGAGGCATACGCAGCCGCCTGGCGAGCGTATCACCGTGCCTTGCTCGACGCTGGGATCTTCGTCGGCGGCAAACCACTGGACGCGCCCGAAACCGCGACGACGGTGCGGCTGCGCGAGAGCAAGCGCGAGATCCAGGATGGGCCGTATTCCAACACGAAGGAGCAATTGGGTGGCTTTACGCTGCTCGAGTTACCTTCGCTCGATGCCGCATTGGAATGGGCGGCAAGATGTCCGGCCGCTTCCTACGGTACCGTGGAAGTGCGGCCAATAGCTGTCGACTTTGAGCCACGCGTCACCGTTGCAAACTCGAACTGATGAGCCGGCGCACCGCGCGGTCGAAGCGGTAGCGCGCGAATCTTACGGACGCCTCGTGGCGCTGCTCGCAGCGCGCACGCGCGATGTCGCAGGCGCTGAAGATGCTTTGGCCGACGCGCTGGTGGCCGCATTGACGACGTGGCCTCGCGACGGTATTCCGAAGAATCCGCAAGGTTGGCTCTTAACGGCTGCGCGCAACCGCCTCTTGGATCATGCGCGACATCAGCAGGTACACGAACACAGCACTCCCACTTTAAAACTCATGACGCGCGAGTTTGATGAGACGGCAGATCCCGATAGGTGGCCCGACGAGCGTCTCAAGCTCCTGTTCGTGTGTGCGCATCCTGCCATCGATCCCAACATACACACGCCGCTCATGTTGCAAACAGTCCTCGGGCTCGATGCGGTGGCGATTGGACGGGCCTTACTCGTCGCGCCGAAGACGATCGGACAACGATTGGTGCGTGCCAAGACCAAGATCCGACAAGCGCGGATCGCGTTTGAGATTCCTACGGCTGATCAGATCCCGGAGCGCTTGGAAGCAGTGCTGAACGCGATCTACGCTGCGTACGGCAACAGTTGGGAGGATGCGAGTGGCGCCGACCAGCGCATCCCGGAACTCGGTCAGGAGGCAATCTGGCTCGCACGCGTGCTGCGGGAGCAGATTCCGGACAATCCAGAAGTCCGCGGTCTGCTGGCGTTGATGCTTTATTGCGAGGCGCGACGTCCGGCTCGTCGCAGTGCCGACGGCAGGTTCGTGCCGCTCTCCGAGCAGGATCCAAAAGACTGGAGCATGCCGATGATCGAAGAAGCGGAAGGTGAACTCACTGCAGCCTTCCAAATGCGGCGACCAGGACGATATCAGATCGAAGCTGCCATCCAATCAGTCCACGCAGAACGTGCTCACACAGGTTGCACTGACTCTGCTGCAATTGCTGCGTTCTACGATCAACTCATGCAACTCGCGCCTTCGATCGGAGGTGCGGTCGCGCGCGCCGCGGCACACGCCGAAGTTCGTGGACCCGAAGCAGGGCTGAGTCTCCTTGATCAGATCGACTCGCAGGCCGTGGTTTCCTACCAACCGTATTGGGCGGTTCGCGCGCACTTCCTGCGGCAACTCGGCCGTCCGCAGGCCGCTGCCGAGGCGTACGACCGCGCCATTGGACTCAGCGAGGACGCCGCCGTCCGTGCTTTCCTGACCGAACATCGCAATCGTTTGACGCTTCGGTAAGCGATTGTTAGCGCGCCTGTAGAAATCCGTCCGCCTCGACCGTCACTACCATGAGAAATCAAGAAGGAGTTCAAAAACCATGTGTCCTTTATGCATAACAAACGCCGCGCTTGTTGTTGCAGGCGCTACTTCCAGTGCCGGCGTGCTCGGTTTCGTGGCGGTGAAGGTTCGAGCTTTGCGGCGGCATCGTCGCGAGCCACGCACAGCGCAACCGGATTCAAAGAAGAGTAAACAATGAGCGAGTCAACACTATCGGTAAGAACAACAGAGAACAAGGAGAGAAATGTGAAGCAAGACGATGAGAAAAACATGGCGGAGCATGTCGTAATGAAGACTCCTCCTATCGTATCGGCGGAAGAGTGGGAGGCTGCGCGTCAGCAGCTTCTTGTGAAGGAAAAGGCTTTGACTCGCGCGCGTGACGCGCTCGCCGCCGAGCGCCGGCGCATGCCGTGGCTGGCGGTGTCGAAGAAGTACGAGTTCGAAGGGCCGAGCGGCAAAGTGAGCCTGCTCGATCTGTTCGAAGGCCGGCGTCAGCTGATCGTCTACCGCGCGTTCTTCGAGCCTGGCGTGTTTGGCTGGCCCGAGCATGCCTGCCGCGGCTGTTCCTTCCTGGCCGACCAGGTTGCACATCTCGCGCATCTGAACGCCCGCAACACGACTCTCGCCTTCGCTTCGCGTGCGCCGCAGCCTGACATCGAGCGCGTGAAGGCAAGGATGGGTTGGCAGATGCCGTGGTACACCATCACAGATAGTTTCGACAAAGACTTTGGCGTGGACGAGTGGCACGGCACAAATGCATTCATCCGCGACGGCGAGAGGATTTTTCGAACCTACTTCATTAACAATCGCGGCGATGAGCAGATGGGGAACACTTGGAACTATCTTGACTTAACTGCGCTCGGGCGGCAGGAGGAGTGGGAAGACTCGCCGGAGGGTTATCCGCAGACGCCGCCGTACAAATGGTGGAACTGGCACGACAACTACGACGGCGAGGCATCGCCTGATCCGAAGTGGGTCCAGATTTCCGATGCTGGAGAAGCTGCGTTCCGAAAGCGCGACGGGGATTGAGCTCGAGTTTCTATGCGGCCTCTGCGTTAAAGGTCTATTTTCAACGCACAGGCCGCAGAGATTAAGGCAAAGACCTGACTTCTTCTGAAATTCTCCAAGGTGGCGTCCAACGTGACAAGCAAATCGAACTGCCAGAATTAAGCCAAGGGGACGAGTTTACGTCTTTCCAATAGATGTCACGATTAATTGCGACACATTCGGTGCCGTGATCCATTACACCACGAATGGTTGTCTCAGACCACAACCTCAGTTCGGACCATCACACAAGGGTTCTCTTCTTCACTTCTAATCTCGGATTGAATCAGTCCGACTTGAATTTGATCAGTGTGGAAGCGACGGGCTTTCCTCTAACGGTCGAAAATGTAGGAAAGCTGCTAGGAGTACCTGGTCTGGATGCGTCCTTCGTCATAGTCAGACTTCCCGACGGCCTGCCAGCTGGGCAGTTGCCGTTGTCGGTAACCGTGAGAGGGGTCCCCAGCAGTAACGCTCCAGTCCTTACGATTGCTCCGTAATCCAGGACGGCATCTCGGTTATTTTTCCTCTTCACATCTCATCGGTCTCTAATTTGTCAATGCAACTTAAAGCAGATCCGACTGAGACCAGTTACGTGCCCATCCTCTTCGTGCGGCGTTCTCTTCTTTGAGAGAAGATCTACATAAAATCGACGCCAACCTCAGTTGTTTGTTTTCCGTCGCTTGCGAAAAGCGCCACCAATCGCGGCCAATCCCGTGCTTAGCATCAGTAGTGTCGTCGGTTCTGGAACCGCGGTGCCTACTACATTAACAGTCTGACCCGGTTGAATGATTATGTCTTCAACGGTAATGATAAACGCGCCGATTTGGACTCCATCCAGGAACACGCTAAAAACGGACGGGGCACTGTTAAAGTCAATAGTTAAGCTGCCGTCCGCAAGGCTTTGAACTGTGCCCGTCAAGGACGATGTAAACGAGGGTTGCGAAGCACCTACGATCAATAGGGGCGTAGGAGGAGCTGGGAAGGCAAAGCTTAGCTGTAGGGCAAACGTATTGCCAGTGTAAGTCGCCGGATCGCCAGTTAGCGTAAACGACCCCAGACTGATGTTTGATCCTACTAATGAAAAGCTGGCCGTGTTTGTATCTACGGTTCCAATGGGATTGGGAGAACCGGTGCCGTTAAAGGTCAAACCTAGTAGCGTAGGGTTAGAACTGAATCCCCCTGAGAAGGAGCCCAACGTGATCCCAGTAATTGTCACAGTATCTGCCCGTGCGACTCCTTGACTGAGGGCCATGAAAATGGCGAGGGTACAGCCAATCAGTAAAGACTTCGCTCCCACTGTGAAAGCGTTCCTCATGAGTTCATCTCCTGTTTTTCCGGCTCACTTAGCCGCACGTCGGTAAGCGTAGAGTTCGTTTGCGGTACAAACTATTGTAACAGTCATAAGATGGTCAATGACCGCCCTATTCCAAAACTGATTTGCAGAAGCGAGTTTGCAGAGACGTTTACTCATTCAAACGCGATATGGGACCACAACCTGCCCATTCTTGAAGTCAAAAATGATGCGCCCAGTTATCTTCACTGGTTTTTTCGATAAGGTCATTGGCTTAAAACGGGCATTGACCGATGTCTTCACAGATTCAGCCCATAACTCTTCAGGACCAGACAACGGATTTGCGAAGATAACCTCGCCATCTTCGTTGACGAGTAATTCAACTTCGACCCGGCCCTCAATCTTTTGGTCCTTCGCTTTCTGGGGATATACCGGCGACAACTCGTTAAGAATTTTCATATTTAAAACCCCAGAGATTACCGGGCCGTGTCGCCTCTCCTCAGAGGTCCGCGTTCCATAGAGAATATGAACCGGCGTATTCGATTTCTTGTCCGTTTGAGTTACCCCGACATAAGTGGAAAGAAACACAATCATGAGGAACAGAAGTTTCATTGTGACTACTCCTAATCACCGAGAATCGCAAGCATCCTAACAGTACCTTCAGCGGATCGTCCCGCGCGACTTAACCAAGAAGCCCGCTAGATGATTTGAGCCGTCGTTCTGACGCTTCTGGGGCTGCGTGGTGATGCACCTGTCCGACATTCAAAAGCTTTACGACCAAATCCGGGAAGGAATGATGGTGTTGATCCTGTGACGGAAGTCCTACTCGAAACCGATAAAACGGAACTTTTCGCCTTTTCGAGAGTTGTAGCCCACTGGAGACGTCGGTTCTGGGATTCTTTGCATTTCTTACGATTAGCTTTGCCTCAAAAGTAAGCTACCGCCCCTGTACTGACCCGATCCAAGTATGTTCGGACTTTTGAGGCAAAGGCTTACGACTTGTGATGATCGTGAGCTGAGAATCTAACCCACTTGATAATCATCTCACGCAGATGACCAAAATTACTCTCAACGTTTTTCTGTCTAGCCAAGTAGATCATAGGTGAGGGGTAAATGAGTCTAGAGGCAACAATCGAGGCCCACGAATTCGCCGTTGCTTCAGAAAAACGGTTGCCTGAAAATGTTCCGACTCAAATTCCGAGATCGCTGGCTCGTCTCATTGAACGCGCTGTCGGCGGGGACATGTTGGCGTTTGAAGAGATCATGAAACACTCAGAGAAACGGGTAATGCGGATGACCTGGCAGATGTTGGGAAATGAAGCGGACGCTCGTGATGCTGCGCAGGAAGTATTTCTCAGGGTGTACAAGTACCTGGGACGCTTTAAACAAGATCAGCCGTTCTTCGCCTGGGTATATCAGATTACGCTTAACGTTTGCCGCGATATCGCGAAGAAACGTCGACAATACAATACTCAATTCACCTCGATAGAAAATGGCGGCAATGAGGCAGCTTACGTGGTCGCCGATGGCCAGGCGGATGCTGAAGAGACTCTCATTCGAGTGCAGGAGAGTGAACTGATAATGAGGGCCATCGCGATCCTGCCTGAGAGAGAACGCGCGGCCATTTTGCTTCGAGATCTCGAGGGGTTAACTACGGATGAAGTAGCACACATCATGAGGTCGACCGCTACGACCGTGCGCTCTCAGATCAGTTCCGCGAGGCAGAAGATCAGAGTGTATTGCGGACGGTATCTCAAAAGGAGAGAGGAGCGACGGTCCGATGAACTGTAAGAAAGTTGAGCCGCTGTTGTCACTCTATGTTGGCCGCGATCTAGAAGAAGAACACTCGCGGTTGGTTGCGGCCCATTTGCATTCCTGCACAAAATGCACTCTTGCCGCAGATGAATACGCTGGGGCTAGTCAGTTGTTACAAGGGTACGAACCTCCCTTCTTCAGCGATGAAATTTACGCCGGCATCCGCGAACAAGTTCTCAATAGGATTGAGCGAGAGTCTCACGCACCCGTGAGGCCCGGAATCTTCTCGCAGTTGTTTTTAGCATTGGTCCAACCGCGGATGAGATGGGTAACAGCTGCGCTACTGCTTGCTATATCAGTGACTGCTCTTTACCTGAGTCGCAACCCTTTTCGACAACTTCGAAATGACCAGCAGGTTGCTGTTCGAACAAGAGAGCCGAATCAAGCTGGTAATAGATCTGATGTTCGATCAGAAAATAGTAATGCATCTGCAGGTTCCGCTTCGTTTTCAAACAAAGGGCAAGTCCGTTTGGCTACCAGGCGTAGTCCAATCACTCGCAAGAGAGAAGCAAACCCTGGAGTAGTCGCCACCAACCGTTCGCGGGAATTGGATAAGACTACAAAGGTTGACTCGTCAACAAACGACCGTGTGGGTAAACGCGTTGTCGGTGTCTCGCAACCATCATCAGCTCCTGCCCCGCTGAGGGTAGAAATGCAAACAAGTGATCGAAATATACGCATTATCTGGTTGTCCGGTCAGCGTCCCAGTGCTGGTGGAAGGGACGGTTCGAAAGGCATATAGGAGGTAAGATTTCCATGTTGAGTTTTATCACGAAGTCACTGACACCACTTGTCCTCACCTTAATCGTCATACCGGCAGTGCTTGCACAACAACCGAACACTCCGCAGGACAAGCCAAAGGAAGACTTCGTCACCGAACGACAGTTCAAGAGCAAGATTTTTGACGTTAAGTACCGTGAGCCGTCCAGTATCGCAAATGTTCTGCGTCAACTTGGCAGCGGGTTTAAAGGCGCAGGCATCTCGGCCAATAATGAGTTCAAGACACTTACGGTGCGAGACTTTCCAGAGAACCTCGCGACGATCGAAGAGGCTATCAAACGTCTCGATACGCCCGCTGCGCCTCCATCCAGTGTTCAAATGCATATGCACGTGTTACTGGCATCTAACCGCGTTGGCTCCACGCCGGCTGGAGAAATTCCGGTCGAGCTGAAAGACGTAATCACCGAGTTGCGTGGAACGCTTACCTACCGGAATTACGAGCTTATTACATCCGTGTTGCAGCGACTCACGGAAACGAATCGTGGTCTCAATGGTAACGGTCTGGCGCAGATTCCTGGGGTGCAATCAGGTGTAACTACCGCTCGATACGAGTATTACGTTACCCAGCTCTCATTTGTGCCGAGCGCTTCGGGTGGTCAGTCAATTCATATACAGGAGTTCACCTTTACACTCGGGGGAGAAGGGATTCAGGGTCGAGTGCAGACTGCCCTTAACCTGCGAGATGGAGAGAAAGTGGTTGTGGGCACGGCCACTATCAACGATCGTGCATTGATCGTGGTGTTAATTCCCAAAATCGTTAAGTAGCGTACAGCGCTTCATTTTATAGGGGTAATTCCCTAAAAGTGTCGGCTTTCGGGTGCCTGATAGCCAGTTCAAAGTCGTCAACGAGTTGCTTCACTCCAGTTTCTATTGAGATTGGTTGATCATCTTGGCGCGTAAGAAATGTTCGACGCGTTTCGCACCAGAATCTCAGGAGGATCAGCCTTGTCCAGCGAAAGCTTCGATATGTTGTATATGTTTGGCGCCCAGGACGAAAGTATTTCGAGCATTAGTCGCTTCTCATTTTCAGCCGACATGGCCATGGCGAAGCCTAAACAATGCGGTGCCACTACCAAGAAGGGCGTGCGATGTCAGAATCAAGCGCGCGAGGTTAACAGCGCTGTCACCAATCCAATCGATGCGCCGCCTAACACGGCTGCCAGGACCAGCAGCATCGTGATGTAGTCAAGCGGGAAATCCACGAGGACAACAACGAGAACTACCATCAGGCCCACACCGCTCCCGACTGCCACGCCCTTAGCAACTCGTGCCCTGAGCAAACTGACAACGAGTCCTATTATTCCACCGAAGGGGGCGCCGCAGATCAGGCCAATGATAAGGATGGGAACAATCCAGCTGTTAACACCGCCAAGCATTTGTCCCTCGCCGCTCTCGAGCAGAAGCGCGAGGCAAAACACAACTCCTCCCTCAATAGCTCCCAAAAGCGCGCCAACGAGTGTAGTTACGGCGATCCTCTTCATGTGCTCCCGGCGTTAAAGTTCATACTGCGTTGCAGAGCGGTTGGCTGCATTGTCTTTAGCAAATACCCAAATAAACGCTTGCGATCCATTTTGGCCGCGAATAAAGACATGGCCCCGCTTTTTCGCTTGGTCCCTCAGCTCGGCATCGCTCGGCGCAACGTAGGTAACTCGAACTGTTGCCGGTTGCAGCACTTCGGTCTGACTTCTTTCTCCATTTCACTCTCCTAGCGGGGCAGCGGAACTAATCGTGTTTCTAGTTGACGTCGACGTTGGGAGGAGTTGCACCTAAAAAAAGAGGATGTCGGGAATTAACCAATCGAATCCAGGCTTTCATTCATATCTCAATGCGTCCAGGGGATCGACTTTCGTCGCGCGTTGCGCCGGGAAGTAACAAGCAAACAATGCAACCCCGGCCAACAAAACAGCTACGCCGACGAAGGTGAGGGGATCAGTTGCGCTGACGCCGTATAGCAAACTCTGCAACACTCTAGTCGCCGCAGACGCTGCAATTAGCCCAAGCGTAATACCTGTAAGCGCCAGTCTCATTCCGTGCCCAATGATCAGTTTGCGGACGCCACCAATCTGCGCTCCGAGAGCCATGCGGATCCCAATCTCGCGCGTGCGGCTGCCAACGACATAGGCCATCACTCCATACAAACCGATAGCTGCCAGCAACAATGCCAGCACGGCGAAAGCGCTCGATAACGAAGCGAACAGCTTTGCCGGCGCCAACGGCAAACGCATATGCTCCTGCATGGTCTTAACGTCCATCAGCGGAAGGTTGGGATCGAGGGCCTTGACTTCTGAGCGCACCTGGCTGATTACCGAGCTTGGATCGCCGGCCGTGCGCACATGCAAAGTCAACACGGCGCGATTGCGCTGACTCAGTGGTCGATAACCAAAGAACAAAGGCGCCTCTGCTAGGTGATGATATTTAATATCGCGCGCTACTCCGACTACTTCCAGGTAGTCACCCTGAGAGTCCATGCGAAAGCGTTTGCCGATGGCGTTGCCATCGGGGGAAAGGCGTTGCGCCAGCGTTTCGTTCACGATAACTACGGGAGTGCTCGACGCTGTATCGCTATCGTTAAAGTCGCGACCACGCACCAGCGGAATGCCCAAGGTCTTGAAATAATCCGTAGCAACTGTGGTGTGCTGTACCAAAGAACTTTCGTCGAAACGATCCGGGGTGGCTTCGCCTTCCACATAGAGCGGTGACGTGCTTCCGCCCTCGCTAAGCGGAACTGTCTCTGCATACGACGCGGAACGCACCTGCGCCGAGGCCCGGAGACGCTCGAGCAATTGCTGTTGAAATACTTTTCCCTGCGCGTTGTTGTAACCGGCAAGACCAAGATCAAATGACGCCATTAAACCGGCATCAGTACTGAATCCCGGCTCAGCATGCTGGGTATTGCGCAGGTTTCTGATGAATAGACCAGCCATAACCAACAAAAGTACCGACACCGCGATTTGGGTGACTACCAGAAGATTGCGGAGCGTTAGCCGCCGGCGAGTAACGCCCAGCCCTATCGTTTCGTCCTTTAGCGCTGTTACTAAATCGGGCTTGGAACTTTGCAGAGCAGGCAGTAGTCCGAAGATAACTCCGGTGGCCAGCGACAGCAGCAGGGTATAGGCGAAGACACGCAAATCCGGACTTACATCCGGAGGAATAGCATTTCCCGAAAATGACTGAGGCAAGAGCGCTGCCAACAAAGTCGTACCCCACAAGGCAACAAATAGACCCGCCCCGCCGCCGATTATTGAAAGCAGCAAGCTTTCAGTCAGCATTTGACGAGTGATGCGCCACCGTCCGGCGCCGAGGGACAGGCGCACCGCGATCTCTTTCCGACGTTTTACAGCACGGGCGAGCAGCATGTTGGCGACATTCGCACAGGCTACGAGCAGCACCAGACTGACAACCGCCATTAGAACGCCAACCACCATGAAAGCCGGTGTGCGGCCTTGCGGAGGAACCATCAAGCCACGCGCCGCCACTACGGCTACGGTCCTACCGCTGGGTGACTCCGGGCCGGAGTTGCGTTCGCGCCTTGCGTGGTGAAGTCGCGCGGCAATCGTCTCGACTTCAACCTGTGCTGCGCCGATGTTGGCGTTCGGCCGCAGTCGTCCCATCATCATTAGCCAACCATCATCAGGTGAAGTAAGGGTGCGCGAACCCGGATTGGCGACGGGCTCCATCGAGAGCGGAACCCAGAGGTCCGGTACTGAGATGACCGTTGCACCCACAAACTTTTCGGGCATTACTCCGATAACTGTGTACGGCCGCTGATTAAGGCTAAGGCTTTTCCCAATGACGCTCGGGTCCGAATTGAAACTCCCGCGCCAGAGCGAATTGCTGATTACGACAACTGGATTTGCTCCGAGACGATCTTCTTCGGCGAGGAAGGGGCGTCCCAGTGCGGGATTGGCCTTTAAGACATCAAAATAATTGCCGCTTACAAACTCGCTCCAAACGCGGCTGGATTGGCCATTGACTGTCAGGCTCATCGGGCGCTGCGCATATGCAGCCAGGCCTGAGAATGCGGTGGTTTCATCTCGATAAGCGATATAGTCAGGATACGAAACCGCATTGCTATCCCAGACCCGAACCAGCCGATCAGGTTCGGAAAAGGGAAGTGGTCGGAATAGCGCGGCGTTAACGAAACTGAAGATAGTAATGTTAACGCCGATTCCGAGAGCAATGGAAAGCACCGCCACGGCCGTAAAGCCGGGCTGGTTTACCAGACCTCTCATGCCGTATCTGAGATCCTTGATTAGTGTGTCCATAACTCGTGGCACAGACTTTAGTCTGTGGTTCTCTCCTTCGGAAGTAGGTGTACGAGTCACATCACAGACTGAAGTCCGTGCCATCTACTTGCTTCTCAATGGCCCAGGCACTCAGCACGTCCGGTTGATGGTTCCCCATAAGCGTTCGGAGTATCTGCGTCG
>CBFGMX010000147.1:0-14456 GCA_965649955.1 uncultured bacterium | reverse complement strand
GGACCGCTCAGCCACAAAGAAGCACAAGAACCGCTCAACCACAAAGAGGCACAAGGACCGCGACAGCTCAACCACAAAGAAGCACAAGAACCGCTCAACCACAAAGAGGCACAAGAAGCACAAAAGGCACAAGAAACAAAGAACAGTAACCACTCCTGTCTTATCCTCTTGTGCCTCTTGTGCCTCTTGTGCCTCTTGTGCCTCTTTGTGGCCTTGGTTCTCCTCTTTGTGGCCTTGGTTTCTCCTCTTTGTGGCCTTCGTTTGTCCCTTTTCGTGGCCTTAGTTGTGGCTTTTTGTGGCCTTCTTTTGTGCCTTTTCGTGGTTCAAAAACAAAACGCCCGGTATGGCCGACATACCGGGCGTAAATCACAGGAGGAACCGAGTGTTATGGTCGTCGCTATTGCTTTGCGACGATCCGAATAACCTCGCAGGCTGAGATGTTAGTTTCGGTACACAGGTTGCTCAGCCGGAGCCCTCCAAGCAATCCGCGCCAATGCTCAATCGCAGTCGCAACGGAGCACGATTCCCTCACCACCCACAGCCCAGCCGATCTTCTTGTTGAAATTGAGCGAGTAAAGGTTTTGCCGGGTTGTCGATTCTTGTTGCACCCAGGTCTTCCCTTCATCTCGGCTGCGCAGGATCGTTCCGCCACGTCCTACCGCCCATCCGTCATCGTCGTTCATGAAATGAACGCTGAGCAGCGTAACTTTCGCGCCGGTCGGTATTGACGTCCACGTTTCGCCACCATCAGTCGTACGCAACAACGTGCCGCGCTCGCCTACCGCCCAGCCACGCTTATCGCCGCGAAAGTCGACGTGATAGAGAGTTGCGTTCGTCCCGGTGTTCTGCTTCGTCCAACTCTCGCCGCTGTCGCGCGTAAACAAAACAGTGCCGTCGGCGCCTACAATCCAGCCTCTCTTATCGCTGACGAAATCGATATGGATCAGTTCGAGACGGCTCGGCGCGCGCTGCCTGCGCCAGCTCTGCCCGCCGTCGTCGGTGTAAACCAAAATGCTGTCGACGACTCGTTCGCGCTTACTGACGGAACCCACAACCCAGCCTTTGTTCTTGCTCGAGAAACGAACGCTGTACAACTCGACTTCGGCGCCTTCGAATTCTTCGGGCAGGAACGTCCGCGAACGGACCCAGGACGAGCCGTTGTCACGCGTAACGAAGATTGAGTTTCCCGCTAACAGGAAACCGATCTCCTTATCGCGAAAATAGATGTCGTTGATCGCTGCTTTGGTGTTGAGTGTCTGGCGAACCCATGATTGGCCGCCGTCGTCCGTGCGACTCAAAAAGCCTTCGTCGCCACCGACCCAGCCGCGCCTGGTGTCGAGAAAGTAGACCGTGTTGAGATCGTTGCCGCCGGTGTTGACGCGATACGGCACCCAACCTCCCTGGGCCTTCGCGATACCGATCGACGCAATCAGGATCAAACCGGCAAGCGTAAGCCGGTGGAGCATTGAAGTTAGGGCGTTCATGTTTTGAATTTTTTACCCTAACTTCAATGCTGATTCAAGGTTAGGGAGCGGCCGCATTCACCCTGTACACGCGTCCTTCGAACACGACCACCACTCGTTCGGCCAATGAGAAGTACGTTCCCAGCTTCGGATGTTGCTTCAGTAACGCGAAGTATTCCTCACTGCCAAACTTCACCACCGTCTCCGGCAGACCCGCTTCACGTTTGAATTCCGAATCGGTCCAAACGTCGTCGACCAAATAGAACGTCTTGCCGCCGGCACGACGCACAGCGTCGTTTCGTGCTTCGTTCCCTAACGTCTGAAGTTCTTGACTCGCGCGCGATTGCCTGCTCAGTTGGATTGCGTCGACGCCAGTGGTAACACTTACGTTTGGTGGAGCATTCGGCGGCGAGTCTTTGGA
The DNA here is from genome assembly GCA_965649955.1 of uncultured bacterium. GTDB lineage: Bacteria > Acidobacteriota > Blastocatellia > Pyrinomonadales > Pyrinomonadaceae > PSRF01. The sequence continues at coordinate 12,572 of CBFGMX010000147.1, read as the reverse complement.
TTTAGCGGGCCTGACGCCCCGGAAACGTTCGGAACTGACTCCGCCCACAGACGGCGCCGGCGTGATCCTCGTTAACCGGCTGACGGCACCATCTTCCAATGCCAGATACGACGTGTACGGCGTAACGATGCCGTACCGCGTTCCGAGATCGACAATCTCGTCTGTCAACTCCTTCTGCTCGCCGTTCGTGCGTACCTGTTCCATCAACCATCCGACGCGCCGCGTTGCCCACAACCGTGGCAGGTACTCGTTTGCATCGGTGCGCAGCGGAAAACTCAACTTGTCGTAAGTGTAACTGCGACTCTGTGCGCTCGACTTTCCGGTCAACCGCAGACTTACTGAATCAAGACTCGATGGATTGCTGTAACGCCCGATCAGCGTTACCTGCGAACCGCGAAACACGTCGGGGATCGCACGCGGGTAGGTCAGGTCCGTTTTTGCGCCGCCCATGTCGATTTGCAGATCCGTGAGAACCGGGTAGTTCACTTTCGTGAAGAAGTTTGAGACTTTGACTTCGAGGTCCTCTTTCGGTTCCACGTAGTCGGCAACGCCGCCGTTTTCCGCCGCGAGTTTATCGAGCAGCGTGGTGTTGACGTCATAACCCACCCCGAACGTGAACAACCGCACACCCGGCTTGCTCGCCTTGCGCACGTTGTCGATGATCCGGCTGACATTCGTCTCGTCGACTGTGGGCAAACCGTCAGTCATGAAGACGAGGATCTTCGGGCGATCGCGATCGGCGTCGCTGAATTGGCGTAACGACGCGAGCAGCGATTGATTGATGTTGGTGCCGCCAACCGGCTTCAATGCCTTAACGAATGCAGCACCGCGCTGGCGTCCTTTCTCATCGGCGGCGATCAGTCCCGCTTCCATCAGGTGTTCTTCACCTGCAAACGAGATCACGTTGAACCGGTCCTGAGGACGCAGGATACTGACGCCGTAGAGCAACGCAGACCGCGCCTTCTCCATTTTTCCTTCCTGGGCCATCGAGCCGGAAGTGTCAACCACAAACACGACGTCCTTCGCCGAGTATTCCTGATCGGTCCAATCATCCTTTGGTGAGATCATCAGCAGGAAGTAGCCGTCCTTGCCGGGTTCGCGATGTGTCAGCAGCGTTAGACCAAAATCTTCTTTCGAGATCGTGTAGAAGAGTTGAAAGTCCTGAGGCTCCTTGCCGCCTTCGCTTTCAAACGACACCAGCGAGCGGCGATCGTTGTGGCGCTTCACGTCGATCACGTGAGTCGGCGAGTAGACGTTGCGCAACGGTTCGCGGCTCTCGACTTCCACGCGCCCGGCGACCGTTCCGATCTGCGTCGACTGGTGTCCAGTCCCAAGGGGATAGCGGTACGAAACAGTGCCGCCTTCGGCGCGGACTACCTGCGTGTAGGTTATCTCGAGTTTCTTGTCGGAATGGGCGGGGATCGGAAAGATGCTTGCCTGAAACAAGTCCTTCCCGGCGTATTCCAACAGACCCGGGTCACGCTGGCGGCGAACGATCTCGTCGTAGATTCGTCGGGCCTCCTCGCGCGTCCTGACCTCGCCCACAAGCCGCCGGTCGCCGTCCCAAATCGCAAACTCGGCAATCGACGCCGATTCCGGAATCGGAAAGAAGTACGTGCCTTCGAGAACGAAATTGGTGTCGTTGCGGAAGACCTGTTCGACGTGCGTTGTCGCCACCTGCGAACTGATACGCGTGTCGATCTTGATCGACTTGACCGGCAGCGAGCGCGGGAGCGCGGCAGGCGGTATCTCGCGAATCGGCGGCGTCGGACAGCGGCGGCACGGGCCGGGAACGATAACTCCCTGGGCGTTGGCAATGGCCGCTCCGGCCATACAAATGAGGACAAGGAGCAAAAGGCGCGTCAGGTTAGGTCGGAATGGCATAGGAGTCTCCCAATAGAATCCGTCTTTCGGTAGTAGAACGGGCCGTTTTGACGTTCTTGCGTGAGTCTAGTGCAATTCTCGCAAGCGCCTGTTGAAAATCGCGACTACGGCGGCGGACAACGTAATTACGAGCCCGCCAACGGCCAGCGTCTTTTGCGGACCGAACCGGTTCGACAAGGCGCCGGCTGCGATGTTTCCAATCGGCATCGTACCCATGAACGACATGATGAACATGCTCATCACCCGGCCGCGCATCTGATCGGTCACGAGTTTCTGCAACAATGTGTTGGTGATGGCGACCGAAACGACGAGCGCAAAACCCAATCCAAAAAGAAAGATCAACGAAAGCGTCAGAGTCGTCGTAAGGGCAAAGTTGGTGATACAGATCCCAAACAGGACCGCACCGCCGAGCACAAACCAGCCTTTTCGCCTGAAATCGCCGAGATAGGCGACCAGCAGCGCACCCGCGAAAGCGCCGCCGCCCGCCGTACCCATCATCACCGCGAGACCGGTCGCGCCAAGATCAAAAATGTCGCGAGCGTAAATCGGAATCATCGTGAAGTACGGCGCGCCAAAGAGACTATTGACCGCGGACAACATCAACAACGCTGAAACACGCGGCCGGTTCCGCACATATCGAACTCCTTCCGTCAGGTCGCGCCACAGCGCACGCCTATCTCGCACAGAATGCGCGGCTGCCTGCTGTTGGCCCGGCGCTCGCACCTTCCTGAGCGCAACGATAACTGCGACGAACGAAACCGCATTCGCAAAGAAACAACCAGCCAGTCCAAGGAATCGAAACGCGACGCCGGCCAGCGCTGGTCCAACCACTCGCGAGAGCTGAAACTGCGTCGAGTTCATAGCGATTGCGTTGGCGAGGTCCTGGCGACCCACCAGATCGTAAGTCATCGCCAGAAACGACGGACTCGCCAGGGCCATGCAACAACCCGTTATGAACGAAAAGCCCAGAACGAACCACCGGTTGACGAGGTCGGTTGCCACGAGTATCGCCAGCCCGAGTGCGGCGATGCCCGCGACCACCTGTGTAAAGAGCAACAAGCGACGGCGGTCGATCAAGTCTGCAAATACGCCGCCGATCAGTGTAAAGAGGAATCCGGGAGCGGTCGCGACAAACGCGTCGAGGCCGAGCCAGAAAGGCGAGTTAGTCAACTCCAGGACCAGCCAGCCCTGGGCGACTGCCTGCATCCACGTGCCGACATTCGAAAGGAAAGCGCCGATCCAGAAGAGACGAAAGTTGCGATGTGAGAGCGCGCGGAACATTCCGCTGCGCCGTGTGGTTCGGGAAGCTAGTTCAGAAGCGATTTCACTGGGCATTGGCTTTGCACAAAAAGTCGTTCCCGCCCATCCAGCTCACGGTTGGCACCGGCGAAGTAAAAATCCTTTTGGTGCTGCCCGGCGGGGCATAGCCCCGCCGCACATCAGGTGGCGAAGCCGCAACGGTGAACACAACAGTTTTTTTATGCAAGCTCTGGGCGTTTCAGGACTTGCGCCGCCATGCTGACAACGAACCACCGCTTGAACCACGACGTACGGCCACGATCTCCGCAATGATCGCGAGTGCTACTTCTTCCGGACTGATGGCGCCGATGTCCAGCCCGATTGGCGCGTGAATCTTTGCTAGTTGTTCTTCGGACGCGCCTTTCTCACGTAGACGCTCGATCACGATCGAAGTGCGACGTTTGCTGCCGATCAGTCCCGCGTAGTCGGGATTTGCGGGCACGACAGCTTGCATGCAACGCTCGTCTTCATTGTGGCCGCGCGTCACGACCGCCACTGAAACGCCCCGGCCATTCCCAATCGCTTCGCGCACGGCCGTGCCCCAGTCTTCTGCGACGACAGTTTGAATCTGTTCTTCAGCAAAGCGGCCGCGTTCGAGGAACTCGGCGCGGTCATCAATCAAAGTCGTCTGATAACCGATAAAACTTCCGAGCTTTGCTAGCGCCGCTCCGACGTGTCCAGCGCCACACACGACTAACCGCGGCGCCGGCTGAATCCGTTCAAACAACAAGAGCCGCTCGCTCGCCAGTGGAAACTCCGGCGCAAAATCGCTGACGCTAAACAGTCGCGTTTCGTGATGCGACTTCAGAAACTCCGCCGCCCGCTCTTTCACCAGCGTGTCCAGCTCCGTGTTGCCCAGACTTCCCGCGATGTTGTTCTGTTCGTCTAACAGCATTTTCGATCCGGTTGCTGGTCCACGCACAACCGTGACGACGACGCCCGCCGCACCGCGGTCGAGTAGTTGGGCAATCACCTGCGTGATTGTCGGTGGAGATACGTGGTCCGTTTTGTCTGCCATCAAACTTGAATGAAAGGCGGGGTATCCGGGGCGTTACTTTTGCGCTTTGCTCAATCCAAACACTGAGCCGACTCGCCTGACGAGCCATAATGGTCCAACCAACAAATAAACCGGATTCTTGAAGAAGGCGGGTTGATTACCTTCGATCGCGTGACCCACGAATTGCAGGATCCAACCGACGATGAACATTGCGAGCGCCCACCGCCAGTTGAAAAAGAAGAGCGGTAGTGAAATCACGATCATCGGGATTCCGATGCTGTGCGTGAGCCGGTTTAGCGGGTGTTGGTGTTTGGCTTTGTAGTTAGCCAGGAAATCTTGAGACATAGACGTTCGCCTTTCGCCCAGGTCATTTCCGTATTCCGGTGCCGTTCATTTAGCTAAGCGTTCATAACTTCGATAAAAATGTCCATCGTGCCGCCGCAGACCATTCCTTCCTCGCTGGCTTCGTCGGCGGTGAGCGAGAAATGGTGCAATTCGGATTTGCCGGAACGCATCGCTGTCTTGGCTTCAGCCCAAACTTCAGCTTCGATGCAGCCGCCGCCGACAGTCCCCGCCACTTCGCCGTTTTCAAAAAAGAGCATCTTTGCGCCGCGCCGTTGTGGCGTCGAGCCGCGCGTGTGCGCGACAGTCGCGACAACTACACGTTCGGCGCGTTCGCCGGCCTCGTTGATCAGGCGATACAGTTCACGTTGGGGAATCGTCGGCATTCCGTCAAAGTGTACTCCCGCGAGATCAAAGTACAAAACACCCGCCGCCATCACGCGGGCGGTCCGAATATCTTATTGAATTCGGCAAATGCAGCGCCCTCGCCTAAACTGTAGAAAGTTCCTGTCGTCGCTATGCTCTGGGCGGCGCGCATGAACGAACCCCAGGCGACGCGCGCCAGTGCAGAACCAACTGAGATTCGACGTACGCCGAGTTCCGCCAGTGAAGAGACGGTGAGATTAGGATCGGGCCGCGACACCAACACGTTCACGGGTTTGGGTGAAACAGACTTGACGATCGCTTCGATTTCGCGAGGGTCTGTTACGCCCGGCGCAAAAAGACAGTCGGCACCCGCTTCCGAGTATGCGGTCAACCGTTCCATCGAAGTTGCAAATGGATTGGGGTCTTGCGTGAGCCACGCTTCACAGCGTGCCGTAAGGACCACCGGAATACCTGAAGCATCGATGGCGCCGCGGGCTGCTTTGACCCTTTCGACAGCAAGTTGTATATCGTAGAGCGGCGTTGGACCGTTTGGGGTCGAGTCCTCGATCGAAAGTCCCGCAACACCAGTGGCAATGCAACGCTTCACGTTTTCGGCGACTTCCTCCGGCGCATCGGCATAGCCGTTCTGAAAATCGGCATTGACCGGCAGCGACGTCGCTTGAACAATGTCGCAAAGATGCGCGAGTACCGGAGCCAGGACAGCGGCGGAAGGCGTGTCGAGCCGTCCCTGACTAAAGGCAAAGCCCGAAGAAGTCGTGGCCAATGCCTTAAAACCGAGATGCTGAAGATAAACCGCGGTTCCGGCATCCCATGGATTTGGTATCACAAAGCAGCCTTCGGCGTGCAACGTTCTGAATCTATCAACAACGCTTCTCTGGGTCTCACTCATATGAACAAACTTCCTTTGATTGCGATTTGTATCTTGATAGCAGCATGCACCACGTTTGCGCAAACTGCGCCGGATGCTGCTGAACTAACCAGGTTGCTCAACGAGTTCCTCGCCGGCGCCTCGCGCGGCGACGCCTCGGTTCACGAGCGCTTCTGGGCCGACGACTTGATTTACACACGTTCGGCGGGACGGCGCGTCACGAAGGCCGACGTGCTGCGCGACGTCCGCAATGCACCGCCGCCAAAACCCGGCGATCCGTCGACGATCTACACCGCCGAAGACATTCGCATTCAACAATACGGCGACACGGCGATCGTTGCGTTTCGTTTGGTGGCAACAACGGAATCCGCCGGTACGAAACAAGTGGCGAATCTGCTCAACAGCGGCACGTTCGTCAAACGCGACGGCAAATGGCAGGTTGTGAATTGGCAATCGACCCGCATGCCGCGCACTGACGAAGAAAGCAAGCGCGAAGTCGCGGCAATCTTTCAGGCCCTTTATCAAACGTTGAGCCCGAGCGACGCTACGAAGCTCCGCTCGTTAATCGACAGCGCGTTCGTTTGGAACCATCGCGACGGCAAACCGCTAAATCAAAAAGAGTTCGTCGACGATCTGATATCGGGGCAAGTGAAGTTCGCGATTCCAGGGATGTCGAAGGTGGATCTTTCAGTTTATGGGGATACAGTGATCGCGCGTGGCGAGTTGCTGCGGATGCGCTCAGGAAGGTCTGAACGCGTGCGTTTTGTGATGACGTTTGTTAATCAGATCGGTGGCTGGAAAGCCGTGGCACTCGACACAAATTGATTCGCTAATCTGCCGTCACTCTTGCGGCGGCCTCGGTTTGCGAGCGGAACGAGAACGTTCCGATGGCGACTGCGCGTCCATCTGTTCGCGTCTCTGTTGCAACTTCGCGCGTAAGAGATCCACTTCGTTGTCGGCGCTGGTGCAAGCGAGTGCCAACCGTGATTTGCTCGTTTCGAGGATCTTCATCTGCGCGCGCAATCGGTTGCGTTCACTCTCCAATTGACGCCTTCTAGCCTCACGTGCCTCCTCCGGACGCAATGAACCATACCCTTGCGTGGCACGGTCGATGTTCTCCGGCTTCAACGCATACTCGATCTGTTCCAGTTTCGATTCGATGTCCGCCATCTTGCCTTCGGTGTCCATCAACTGACTGCGTAACTGTTCGGCTCGCTGTTCCGCGCGCGTCAAACGCTCCATATCGAGATGGTAACGATCGTCCTCCTGCATCTCGCCCAGCTTGTCGTTTAGGCGATCGACCTGGTTCGAGAGCGCGTTGATGGTCTTCTTCATTTCCTCGTTTGAGGTATCTTCCGGAGTCTTTTTGGCCGGACTAGCTTCCGGGTCGGGACTCTTATCGGGGTCGGCCGTCGCGTCTGCGGTGCTGATGATCTTCACGTCGCCGGTTGCTGGGGTGGTCTCGGTCGGAGGCGCGATCGGCGGATTCGTAATCACCGGTTTCGGTGCGGGTGGTTTGGTGGCCGGGCGTCGAGTGCGTTTCCTACGGGTCTGCGCATCAGCTTCGACCAGACAGCAGCTCACCAGCAAAAAAGCCGCTACGAACAGTTTTACGTAGTTTCGAATCCTAATTGGCATCGGCGACACTCCTTCTTACCGAGCAAAGATACCCCGCTACCGAGATGCCATCAAGCTTAAGCCAGATGCTTCGGGTTTAACGTTAGGCTGGGGATCGGGTTCCAAAAACCGGGTGTTACGTGTTCTGCGGTACTGGTGCACTCTGAACGCCCACGAGCTAAGTACAAGTCAGGAAGGGGGCAAGCGAAGCGCGCCCCCGCTTAGTTACGCAGAAGCGGGGCCGTTGCCCCTGCCGGACCTGTCCTTGCTACGTCGTCGTTCAAAACTTAACCACTAACTGTGTTCTGCCGTCGCCTGGCAACGATTTCGTAAAGCGCATTCTTAAAGAAGACGCGTTTTAGGCGATCGCCCAGGTGCCTGGCCGGCTGCTTCCGCGCGCGGGTGCGCGCTTCCGCGATGTTACTTTTTTCACTGAGTACCTGAAGCGGCAGGTTTTGAAACAAACCTGTGGCCGACGCCAGCGTGAGATGAGTCGTGTGATCTGCAAACGGGCCGATCTCGAACGGAAAACCCATCGCTCGCCAACTCGAATGCATCCCGGCCGCGACGCTGTAAAGCGGGTGATGAACATTGACGGTGAAGTAAAGTAGCCCTCCAGGAGCGAGAATCCGCACCAATTCCCGGACGATTCGCGCTGGCGACTCCGCGTGATCCACAACGTTGTCGCAAAGAACCACGTCGAAACTCTGATCCCGAAACGGCAGCGATTCACCAATCGCGGCCACTGTTTGCGCGCGCCGCTGCCAACCGGGAAACAGACCGCTGTAGTCAACAGCTAAAGGATCGACGCCCACGCATCGATCGCCGCCGAAACAGAAGATCAAACCGTGCGCACCACTGCCAACCTCGATCACCCGCGCGTCTTTCGGAATCGCCTGAAAAGTCTCCAGCAGATCGCGTACGCGCTGTGACGACTTCGTCATCGCGGCGATAACTTCCTGCTCGTGACCGCGAAGTTGCTGCGCCTTGTGTTGTTGATAAGCGAGTTGCCGTTCCAGCGCACGCTGCGCGAGTTTTCGGCGCCAGTTCATGCGTGTGATCGGTGTTTTAGAAGAGCTGGACACGAAACGAAATATCCATGGCCGGAGCGTTCGTTAACGACTCAACGCTGATCAACTGCGCGCCTGCTTCCGCATACTCGCGAACGTTTGCGGGAGTCGTTTTTCCTGAATACTCAATCACGACCGACTTGGATAACTCTCTCGCAATGCCCGCAAGCCGTCTGACTTCCGCCGCTTCAAGCTCTTCAAGCACGAGAACATCAGCGCCGGCATCGAGGGCGTCTCGCAATTCAGCCTCATTCGAGATCTGCACGCCAATCTTGTGCAGGTAGCCGAGTTTCTCTTTCGCGGTTTTTACTGCCAACGGTACGCCGCCTAGTATCGCCACGTGGTTCGACGTGACGATTACGCCATCGTCGAGTCCGAACCGGCTGTTGTAACCGCCGCCGAGTTCGACCGCGTAGCGTTCGAGCAGGCGAAGTCCCGGAGTCGTCGCTCGTGTGTCGACAATCTGTGCGCCCGTGCCTTCAACCGCCGAAACAAACTGGTTCGTCAACGTTGCGATGCCGGAGAGTCGTTGTAACAGATTGAGTGCGACACGTTCGGCCGAGATCAGCACGTCTGCAAAACCAACCATTCGCGCGATCACCTTGCCTGACTCGACCGGTTCGCCGTCCGAAACAAACGCTTCGAGTTGTTGTTGCGAGTCGAGGGTCAGAAAAACTTCCTCGGCTGCTTCTAAACCAGCGACGATCATGTTCTGGCCCGCGACGAAGCGAGCCCGCGCGCGTGTGTTGCGCGTAATGATCGATTGCGTGGTGATGTCGCCGCGGCCGAGATCCTCGCGGAGGAACAGACCGATTTGAGAGTAGAGGGCGCCTTCGTCGATCCAGTTCATTGCAGGTTCTCGATTGACTGGTCCAGGGCGTTGACGTGTAGCTGGATTTCCCTGATGCGATTTTCGGCTTGCTGGACTTTTTCAGCCGGCGCGCGGGTCGCGAAATCAGGATTCGCGAGCTGGGCCTGAAGCTTCTTCTCCTCGCTCTGGAGCTTCTCTTTCTTTCTCTGAAGTCGCTTGGTTTCCTCGGCAAAATCCACCAGGCCTTCCAGCGGCACGGCCACCTCGTCAGTGCCCGATAGGTGAAACTTCGCCGATGCCCTGGGCGCGTCCAGAGTTGCGGAAATATCAACTGTGGATGCGCCGGCGAGTCGCTTGATCTGATCCGTGTTCTCTTCAAATACCTTGCGCAGATCAGGACTCAGGATTCCGATAAGTACCGTTATCCTATCCGACGGTTTGAGGTTGTACTCGGCTCTGATGTTCCTGACTCCACTCACCAGCGTAATAAACGTGCGCATTTCCGTTTCCGCCGCCTCGTCCACTGGCCCGCCCTCCGGATATCCGGTCAGCATCACGGTTGGTTCGGCGCCTGCGTACGCCGGATGATGCGGTTTCTCGCCGGGCAGGCGTTGCCACAGCTCTTCAGTGATGTACGGCATGAACGGATGCAACAGCCGCAACGCGTGTTCCAGCACGGTCAACAAACGAGAACGTGCTTCGGTTCGTTGCGAGCTGGCGGTTTCTGAAGTGACGTCTGACTTCGTTAACTCGATGTACCAGTCGCAGAAGTCGTCCCAAAAGAAGTGATACAGAGTTTGGACCGCGCCGTGAAACTCATACGCGTCAAGGGCGGTGTTCATTTCGCGTGCTGTCTTGTTCAGGCGCGAGATGATCCAGCGATCGTGCAGCGCAAGGTTCGCGTTCGTTTGCAACAGTCCAGGTTTGACTGCAGCGCCTTCGGAGTAAAGTAGAGCGAAGCGCGCGGCGTTCCAGATCTTGTTTGCGAAGTTGCGGTACGACTCGACCTGCTTCTCGTTCCAGCGCGTGTCGGTAGTGCCCACCTGGGCCAACGTGAGACGCGTCGCGTCGACGCCGAACTTATCGAACACGTCGAGGGGATCGACACCGTTCATCTTTGTCTTCGACATGCGCTGTCCCTGGCTGTCGAGGATGGTTCCGGTGACGAACACGTCGGCGAACGGTTCTTTCCCGATGAATTGCAACCCCGTCATCACCATACGCGAGACCCATAGAAAGATGATGTCTCGGGCGGTTACGAGTACCGAGGTGGGATAGAACGTTTTGAGGTCCTCCGTTTCGTTGGGCCAACCGAGCGTCGAAAACGGCCACAACGCAGACGAGAACCAGGTGTCGAGCACGTCCTGGTCCTGGGTGAGCTCGCTCGTGCCGGCCATCTCGCGCGCTTCCTCTTCCGAACGCGCAACGATCACTTCGCCGGTTGGTGTATACCAGGCGGGAATCTGATGTCCCCACCAGAGCTGGCGCGAGATGGTCCAGTCGCGCAGATTTTCGAGCCAGTTGGTATAGACCCTTTCGTACGGCGTCTCGGGGACGAAGCGCGGTTTCCTTTCACGCTTCATCAGGTCGAGTGCGAGATCTCTTAGTTGGTCCATCTTCATGAACCACTGCGTGGAGATCAGCGGTTCGATCACCGTCTTGCAGCGTTCGCATTTCGAGATCGAGAATTCGTAGTCGATGACCTTTTCGAGCAGACCGAGTGCTTCGAACTCTTCTATGACCTTCTGGCGTGCTTCGTAACGATCGAGGCCGGAGAAACGCGACCCTGCGTCCGGCGTCATCTTCGCCCAGGTGTCGATTACAACGACCTGCGGCAGGTTATGACGCTGGCCCATCTCGTAATCGTTTGGATCGTGAGCCGGTGTTACTTTCACCGCACCCGTGCCGAAGTCCGGATCTACATACTCATCGGCGAAGATCGGGATCTCCCGGTCCGTCAATGGCAGCAGGACGGTAGCGCCGACGAGTTCACGATAGCGCTCGTCGTTCGGGTTCACCGCAACGCCTGTATCGCCGAGCATTGTTTCGGGACGCGTCGTGGCGACCGTGATGCGGCTATCGCTGTCCTTGATCGGATACTGGAGGAAGTAGAGTTTGCCGGCTTGCGGCAGTTTGTCGACTTCGAGATCCGACAGCACGGTCTGGCATTGCGGGCACCAGTTAACTATCCGGTTGCCGCGATAGATCATGCCCTCGTCGTAAAGGCGCACGAACACTTCGCGGACTGCGCGCGAGAGGTCTTCGTCCATCGTGAACTTCTCGCGCGACCAGTCGACCGATGCGCCTTCGCGACGCATTTGGACGGTGATTTGTCCGCCTGATTCTTTTTTCCACTGCCACACGCGCTCGACGAAGAGTTCGCGTCCGAGATCGTGTCGCGACTTGCCTTCCTTTTTCAGGGCGCGCGACACCATGAGCTGCGTCGAGATTCCCGCGTGGTCCATACCGGGCAGCCACAAACTTCTGTACCCCAGCATCCGCTTATGCCGCGTCATCACATCCATCAGGGTATGCTGAAGCGCATGGCCCATGTGCAGGGAGCCGGTGACGTTCGGTGGCGGGATAACGATTGAAAACACGGGCGCCTGCGGGTCCTTATTGATCTCCGGCGCAAAAAACCCACTTTTCTCCCACCGTTCGTAGTGATGCTGCTCAGCCTGCTTCGGGTCGTACTGTTTCGGAATCTCCATGCTTGTCGTGCTGACCTATGCTTCCGCGTTGTTGAGTGAAAATTAAAGGGTAGAGTCTACGTCAGGCAACCAGCAAAGTTCAAAACCCACGCCCTCAAACAGAACTTGAAAAAATGTCGATGAAGCGGCAAACTGCCAGCTATGACGAACAAAGAGATCGTTCAAGACCTGCTCCGAAGGATTCCGGACGACGCCTCACTACAGGATATTGCGCGAGAGTTGCAGTTTATAGCAGCAGTCCGGCAGGGTTTATCGGAGCTCGACGAAGGTCACAGCATTCCGATCGATCAGGTTGACCAAGAACTTCCCTCATGGATTATCAAGTAGTTCTGTCGGCTTCCGCACGTTCAGACATCCAAGACATCGTTCGATACATTTCGCTTGACGATCCGAGGCGAGCGATCGAGTTTGGGAGATTCCTGATTCAATGTGCCCGGAGCTTAGGTCAGTTTCCGATGCGTGGCCGGGTAGTCCCTGAGTTTGGCGATCAGTTACTTCGAGAACTCATCGCGAGATCCTATCGCATTGTGTATCGACTCAATCAAGACGAAGAGTTAATCGAGATCGTTCGCTTTTGGCATGCAGG
>CBFGMX010000146.1:0-14496 GCA_965649955.1 uncultured bacterium | reverse complement strand
CACCGGATCATGGTCCAGGTGCAGAGCACGTGGTTTCCGGTGATCGATCGCAACCCACAACGCTTCGTACCAAACATCTTTCTCGCTAAAGAGTCAGACTTTCAGCCCGCTACGCAGCGGGTGTTTCGTGCAGGCCCACAAACGTCACACATCGCAGTTCCGGTGATACAATCCGCGCGATGAAAACCGCCTATCGACTCCTTGTCTGCTTCATTTGCTTACTAATCAGTGTTAATTCGGTCGCGGGAAACGGGGAGATGCTTCTCCCCGAATCCACCATTGCCCTTCTCGCGCAGGAGATCTCAGGCGAGACGGCGAAGCGCAATCTCGAGTTCATAGCGCGCCATCATCGGATGCGCGGCTCGCGCGGATTTCGCGCCGCGGCCGAGCACATCGTCGAGCAGCTTCGCGCTTACGGGCTGCACGATGCGCGCATCGAACAGTTCCCTGCCGACGGCAAGATCTTTTATGGCACGCAGAAGTCGCGACCCCCCTGGGACGCGCAGTTTGCTGAACTCTGGGAAATGCGTGAAAACCTTTCGTGGCAGCGACACCTCAAGATCGCGAGTTGGGACGCAATGCCGATCTCGCTCGCGCAGGACAGCGAGAATGGACGAGTAACGGCGGACCTCGTTCACATCGGCGCCGGGACTTCGGAACGCGATTACGCCGGCATGGACGTTCGCGGCAAGCTCGTGTTGACTTCGTCGCAACCCGCCGCTGTCGCGCCGCTCGCAATCAAGCGTTACGGCGCGGCTGGCATCGTCAGTTACGCGCAAAACCAACGAACCGCATGGTACGGCGAGGATGAAAACCTGGTTCGCTGGGGACACCTCGACACGTTCTCGCCCAATCCGACCTTTGCCTTCATGATCTCTCTAAAACAGGCGCGCAACTTTCAGTCGCGGCTCCTGCGCGGGGAAAGAGTCCGACTCGAGGCCGTGGTTGAGGCGGGAAAGCATCCCGGCTCGTACGACGTAGTAACGGCAACGATTCCCGGCAGCGCCCAAACAGTAAGTAGAGAGGAGATCGTCTTTAGTTGTCACCTGGACCATCAACGTCCGGGCGCAAACGACAACGCCAGTGGCTGTGTGGCAATTCTCGAGGTAGCCCGCACGTTCAGCAAGTTGATTCGCGAACAGAAGATACCGCAACCCGCCCGTACGATGCGCTTCATCTTTCCGCCGGAAATCGAAGGGACGATCACGTATCTGAACGCCCGGCCTGAGATTGCCTCGCGCATCAAAGCGGTGGTCCACATGGACATGGTCGGCGGTGGTCCGGAGACGAAAGCGATTTTTCACGTCACGCGTGGTCCAAACAGTCTTCCCTCTTTTGTCAACGACGTTGCCGAGCACTTCGGCGAGTTTGTCAACGAGCAATCGGCAAACTTTGCGGGTGGTCAAGCAGCGGCATATCCGCTTGTCGCACCCGAAGGAGGCAAGGAGCCTTTGCTGGCAGAGATGGCGCCGTTCTCGTTGGGCAGCGACCACCAGGTTTACGCCGACAGCTCGTTCGGCATTCCTGCCATCTACTTGAACGACTGGCCCGACCGCTACATTCATACCAACTTCGACACGCCGGCTAACGTCGATGCGACGAAACTGAAACGCGCAGCGTTTATCGGCGCCGCGAGTGCGCTGTTTCTGGCGAATGTGTGGGAACGTGATGCGACTGCGATTCTGCGTCTGCTCCAGGTCAATAGCCTTCGTCGCACCGCAACGATGCTTTCGCGCCGCTCGATGCAAACCAGCACCGACGCCGCGAGCGCGACGCGACATCACCTCTGGTACGAGCGCGCGATGATCGATTCGATGGCGCGTTTCTTTCGCGTTCCCGACGAGACGCGCGCGGCGGCCAGGACCTTCCTCGATAATCTCGAACGACAGGTTGGACCGATTGGGCCAGCCTCAGTGGTCGAGGGCGACGCACGACTGGTGTTTCGCCGACGTGCCGAGTTGAAAGGACCAATGACGGCGTTTGGGTACGATTATTTCACCGACCATTACGGCGCAGATCGAGAAGCCGGTCTTCGTTTACTGACACACCGGGCGTTGCGCGGCTCCGGCGGTGAATACGCCTACGAAGTCCTGAATTTCGTTGACGGGCGGCGCAACGGGCAGGAGATTCGCGACGCCGTCGCCGCGACTTATGGTGCGATTCCGACCGATTACGTGGTCGAGTATCTCAAAGCGCTTGAATCCATCCGTGTTATAGAACGCGTACGATAGAGGAGTGAAAAACCGTGAAACTGCGAGCACTTTGTCTGGCTCTTTGGCTGATCGTCTTTGCCTTTGCTGCGGTGGCCATCAACGCGCAGGAACGAAAACTCAGGATCTACATCTCGGCGGACATGGAAGGCGTCGTCGGTGCGGTAACGGGCGAACAACTGGGACCAACGGGTTTCGAATACGCGCGCTTCCGTGAATTCATGACGCAGGAAGTGAACGCCGCGATTGAAGGCGCCCTCGCGGGTGGCGCCACCGAGATCGTCGTCAGCGACTCGCACGGGAACGGTCAAAACCTGCTAATCGAAAAATTGCAGCGCGACGTCACGCTGGTGCGTTCCTGGCCCAGGCCGCTGGGAATGATGCAAGGTATAGACGAGACTTTCGCAGGCGCGATCTTTATCGGTTATCACACCGGCACGACCAACCTTCAAGGCGTGCGCGCGCACACGCTTTCGAGCGCGAGACTCACTGACGTTCGACTGAAAGGGGTCTCGGTGTCCGAAGCTGGAATAAACGCGGCGATTGCCGGTCATTTCAACGTGCCAGTGATCATGGTGTCTGGCGATGATGCGGTGGTGAAAGAGACGTCTGCGCTGCTCGGGAACATCGAAGGCGCCGTCGTGAAGTGGGCTTCGGGTTTTCACTCCGCCAGGACCATGACTCCGGAAAACTCGTACAATTTGATTCGCGACAAAGCGCGAAAAGCGGTAGGAAGAATTCGGGAGTTCAAACCGTACAAGCTGGCCGGACCGATTGAGCTGGATGTCCGTTTCAAAAACTACCGCCCGGCGGAGGTGTTAAGTTATTTGAGCGTCATCGAGCGTCACGACGCTCACAGCATCAGGTTCGTCGGTAAAGACATGATCGAGGTCTCTAAATTCCTGACTTTTATCAACACCTACGAACCCGGTCTCGAACCATAACGAACTTCGACTCGTTCAAATTAACGAATTGATTGCTTACGGGCGCAGGCGGATGCGAGCGAGGATGTCAGTGAACTGGCGTTCGGAACGCAGCTTCGCGAATACCGGATCGACCTTTAAATTCATTAACCAGATATCACGAATCTCGACTGCCTTGTCCAGCCACTTGAAAGTTTGCTCCTTGTCGCCCAGTCCGGCGTAGATCGCGGCTACGGTAAAAGGTGAAACATATCGCTGGTCCTGCAACTGTTGCAGATCGGTGAGTACCTGTTGTGCTTCGGTCCTCTTTCCCGACGCCGCATACGCATGACCCAGCAGCGCGAGCATTAACGGACTTCCCGAAAGCTTCACGCCCGTTTGAAACTCGGCGATGGCTTCGGCGTACATCCCTTTCGCTTCATACGCCAACCCGAGATACCGCCGCGCCGGAAATGAGCTCGGATCGAGTTCGAGGATCTTCTTGCACTGTTCAATCGCTTCGTCGTTTCGCCCGGAGAGATAGTAGATCCAACCCAGGTGTGAACTCGCGACAAACGAAAGCGGCTCGAGCTCCTGCGTGCGCTTGGCCTCGGCGATTGCTTCGTCAAACCGCTCGACCGCGACGAGGTACGAGCTATACCACTGATGCGCGGGTGCATAACCCGGTTTCAACTTGATCGCCGCCTGAAACTCGCGT
Organism: uncultured bacterium; assembly: GCA_965649955.1. Classification (GTDB taxonomy): domain Bacteria; phylum Acidobacteriota; class Blastocatellia; order Pyrinomonadales; family Pyrinomonadaceae; genus PSRF01. The sequence goes on along the minus strand of CBFGMX010000146.1, from coordinate 10,666 downwards.
TCAGTCGCCGCCCGGTCCCAGTCCCAGCGAAAATGGATGAACGCCAGCGAGGTGTGGGCCTCGGCAGAACTCTCGTCGATCTCGAGCGCTTTCAGCGCCGCTTCTTTCGCTTTCGGAAAGCCATCTTTCGGCTCCAACCTGCCGTAAACGACAAGCATGTTGTAGCAGTCGGCAAGTCCGGCGTACGAGGCGCTGTTGTTTGGGTCGATCTTGATCGCTTCGTTGAAATAGTTGATCGCCTGGAGTAGCGCGTCGCCGGTGCGTTTGTTCCAGGCGTTGCGGCCTTTCAGATACAGGCCGTACGCTTCGAGCTGTTTCTTTTCGTCGACGTTCAGCTTCAGCCGCAGGTTTTCAAAGATGTCGCGCGAGATGTCGTCCTGGACCAGCAGGACGTCGGAAACTTTGTGATCGTAATGCTGGCCCCACAGTTGCGCGACGTTTTGCAGGTCGATTAAGTCCGCCTGAATACTGATGATGTCGCCGTGGCGTCGCATGCGGCCGGTAACGACCGCCCGCACGTTCAACTCCTGCCCGACCTTGCGCGGATCGATCTCTCTGCCCTTGTAACCGGCGACTACGCTGCGCGGCACGACGCGCAGTTGCGGCAGCTTCGACAGGCTATTGATCAGGCTCTCCGCGATTTTGTCGTTGATGTACTGCGCATCCGGATCGGACGATTCGTCGACAAACGGTAGTACCGCGATCGATTGGATCGCGTCGTTATCGGCTTTGCTCCACGCCGTGAGATAAACGAGACCGACGATGGCAATCACCACGGCGCCGGCCGCGAAAGCAAACCCCCTTCTTCGCTGGAACCAGGCAAAACTATTGTTTGCCGCGGGAATCGATACAACCGGCGCTGAAGTCGAGTTGTCTTGATGCGAGACAGTTACCGGTTCCACCGGCGCCTGCACCCCTGCTGGACCATTCGCGGGCCCCCCGATCCATGACTCGTTTATGTCCGCAACAAACCGGTAACCACGGCGCGGCACTGTCTCAATAAACTGCACGCCGCCGGGACTTTCGCCGAGCGCCTTACGCAAAAGCGAGATGTTCTGCGTCAGGTTCCCTTCCTCGACGTAAGTGCTTGGCCACACCCGTTTCATCAGGTCGTCCTTGGCAACGACGTGCCCGCGGTTCTCCACGAGCGTGATCAGGATGTCGAAAACTTTGGGCGTGAGTGGAACCAGTTCACCTTCGCGCAGCAGGACTCGTTCCGCTGTTTTCAAGCGGAACCGACCAAATTCGTAGCTGTGACTATCTACCTGCGCCATAAAACCGGGCCTTGAGAAACATCTTTGAGGACTTTTTGAGTGCGGCCTGAGGACTTTTCGGGCGGCGCAGTCATAGGATTACCGCCAATCCGTGCTCTCCTTGTTCGACAACTTAGGAAAGACGGATTGTACGAGTGATTTCCACCTGAAAACAAGGATCTCCCCATGATCGAACAAAAAAAGACGTCGGAACTTATCGAGACCTCGCTAATCTGCCTCTTGAGCGCAGGTGTAGCTATCGGGGCGTTTCTGTTGATTTGGCTAATCGCCGCGCTAACCGGGCTCGCTTAGCCACAAAGAGGCACAAGAATTCAGTTTGTGGCTTAGAAGGGCTCGTCAATCGATTCACTCTGCTTCGTGAAAAATTTCGGTCCTGACTCCGTGATGTACAGGCAGTCTTCCAACCGGATTCCAAACTCTCCGTAAATCACCACCGTCGGTTCGTCACTAAAACACATCCCCGGCTGCATCGGCGTCTTATTTCCACGCACAAAGTTCGTCCATTCGTGCCCATCGAGGCCGATACCGTGTCCAGTGCGATGCGGCAAGCCGGGTACTTTGTAATCGGGACCAAAGCCGGCGTCCGTTATCACCTTGCGCGCCGCCGCGTCCACAACCTCACAGGGAGCGCCGACTTTGATCGCTGCAAACGCCGCATCCTGGGCTTTGCGTTCGAGGTCCCAAATCTGTCGCTGCCGGTCCGTAGGCTTGCCGAAAACGAATGTGCGCGTGATGTCTGATTGATAACCGTCGACACTGCATCCGCCGTCCATCAACACCACGTCGCCTTCTTTCAACCGTTGCGGCGTGCTGCTGCCGTGCGGAAACGCCGTGTACTTTCCAAAGCTCACGAAAATGCCGCCCGACGAGCCCAGCGCGCGAAACGCAGACGAACAAATACCCGCAAACTCGCCCTGGGTCATGCCTTCAGTCATGCTGTCGCGCGTTGCTTTGTAAGCGACGATCGCGATGTCGTTCGCTTTCTGCATCAACGCGAGCTCCGTCGGCGACTTGAACATGCGGCACCCGGCGGTGATCGGCGTCGCATCGACGTACTTAAGCGCCGGCGCAGCTTTGCGAATGCCGTCGAACAGGAAAAACCGGACGCGTTCCTCGATGCCGACAGTGCCGGTGCGCACGCCACGATCGCGAAAGATTTCGGCGACGCGCTTGTAGGGACTCTCGTCTTCTTCCCACGTGCGAATGTCGTTGCCCATTTTGATCAGCTCGCGGGCGCGTTCTTCCTCAAACTTCGGACACACCCACGCGATCTCGCCGCGCGCCGGAATCACAGCCGCGAACATTCGTTCGCTCGTGCCCCAGCGCATGCCGGTGAAGTAGAACATGCTGCTGCCGGGTTCGAGGTAGATCGCGTCGATATGCTGCTCGCGCATCAGTCGCTGCGCTTTCGCAATGCGCCCTTTGCGTTCGTCGAGCGTGATTGGGACCACGTCGTCGGTCATGCGGCGCAATCGTCGAACGGCTTCCGGTTGATTGGCCTGCTGCGGCTCCAGCGGCTCGGGTGCTTCAGAGTAAGCGTGGGCCAGCGAGCTGCCGAACAGTGTGGCGCCGGCGATACCGGCGGATAAACGCAGAAAGTCTCGACGATCGGTACACATGGGGCTCCTCGGATTTGTATTTTCTGATCTGTGTTCTGTATTTTGTGCTCGTGCCTGGCACCAAGTACGAAGGAATGTACACGACACTTACCAGAGGGGACAAGGGGAGTAACTGATGCCGGTCAGAAGTCAAGATCTTCATGGTTCTGCACCAGATAAATCGGCAGCCGCGCTGCTTTTGATCGACGTCATCAACGACTTCGAGTTTCGGGAAGGCGAACAACTTCTGCGCCTCGCGCTTCCCGCAGGCCGTAACATCGCCGCGCTGAAACGAAGAGCCAAAGAAGCCGGCATTCCCGCCATTTACGTCAACGACAACTTCGGACGCTGGCGTTCCGATTTCAAGAAGATCGTCGCCCACTGCCGCGGCGAATCGCGCGGCAAACCGTTTGTCGAACTGTTGTTACCCGACGAAGACGATTACTTTGTTCTCAAACCCAAAAACTCCGGGTTCTACTCGACGACACTCGACTTGCTGCTGACCCATCTCGGCGCCCGGAATCTGATCCTGACCGGCATTCAGGGAAACAACTGCGTGCTGTTCACCGCCAACGACGCATACATGCGAGACTACAAGATCTTCGTGCCGTCCAATTGCACCGTTTCCGATACTGACGAGGAGAACCGTCACGCGTTGAAACAGATGCAGAACGTGCTCAAAGCCGACATCAGCATCGCGGAAGAATTGGATCTGAAAGCGATCAGCAGCTAGAATCCCCCTCCAATTGAGATCCTGAGATTTGAGATCTGAGATCTCACCGGGAGGAACATCCAAGATCAACCTTTCCCGCATCGTCGTGTGTATTCTCTGCCTGTGGACCACCGCGGGCGCGCAGCAAGTCCTGCGTTGGGGAGCCGACCCGAGCGGCGGCGCACCTTACGTTTTCACCGATCCCGCCAATCCCGATCGTTACATCGGCTATGAAAAAGAGATGGTCGACGCGCTTGCCGCGGCGATGGGTTGGCACGCGGAGTTTGTCCCGAGCGATTGGGAAACACTTGTCTCCGCTCTGCAACGCAAGTCGTTCGACGTGATCGTCAACGGTCTGGAACCCACGGGCGACCGCGCGCGACAGATCCTGTTCAGCAAGCCCTATTACATCTTTCAACTTCAACTCACGGTCCGCCGCGACGACAATCGCATCAACTCTCTCGCCGATTGCAAAAACCGCGTCGTCGGCACACTGGCAAACACCGCTGCCTCACGACTGCTCCAGCAGGAAGGCATTGCTTACAAGAGTTACGCGGATCCGGTCGGCGCCTATCGCGATCTCGAATTGAAACGGATCGATGCCGCGTTGTTTGACGTTCCTGCCGAAGCGTTCTACGCACGGCCCAATCCTCGTTTGAAGCCCGCCGGTGAACCGTTCACGCGTGGCCAGTACGTCATCGGATTGCGACAGGGAGACGAGGCGCTGAAAGCTGAAATCGATGCGGCGATCGATAAGATCATCGCCGACGGCACACTCGAGAGGATCCTGAAGAAGTGGGGACTCTGGAACCAGGCCCAGGTCGAGTTTCAAACGCCGATCCGATCCGGAAACCAGCAGCAGTCGAACGCCGAATACACGACAACAGAAGCAACCTTCAACTGGAGTGAAGCGCTTTGGCGGCTCACGCGCGCTGCCGCAGTGACCGTGCTGATCGCGCTCGGGTCGATGGTCATCGCCGTCGTTCTCGGCCTACCGCTGGCTGTGGGCCAGTGGAAAGGGCCCGCTTGGTTGCGGGCGCTCTGCACGGTCTACGTGGAATTCTTTCGCGGGACGCCGGTGCTGGTCCAACTGTTGTTTCTCTATTTCGGACTGCCGGTCATTGGCATCGCGATGCCCGGCTGGTTGACAGCGCTCGTGGGGCTCGGTTTGAACTACGCTGCTTACGAGTCACAGGTCTATCGCGCGTCGCTGGAAGCGATACCGACCGGCCAATGGGAAGCGGCTTACTCGCTGGGCATGGGACCGCTGCTCGCCTTCCGCAGGATCATTTTGCCGCAAGCATTTCGTATCGCGTTGCCGCCGATGACGAACGACTTCGTTTCGCTCTTCAAAGACACCTCTGTCGCGTTTGCGATCTCAGTTTGGGAACTGGCGACCGCATATCGCGAACTCGCAAACGCGTCCGGACAGTTTTTACTCCTCGGCGTCGCGGTTTGTGCTTTCTATCTCGCCATGAGTTTGCCGATGGCCCATCTTGCGCGATTGCTCGAACAACGCCTCCGCAATCGCGCTACTGAACGCGTTGTCGAAACCGAAGCGGAGGCGACGGCATGATTCGCGTCACAGGCTTGCAGAAACACTTCGGCGAGGCGCAGATCCTCAAAGGGATCGACTTCGAAGTCCCGCCGCAAACCGTGCTCGGGGTCATCGGTGCGTCAGGCAGCGGCAAATCGACGTTACTGCGGTGTCTCAACGGGCTCGAGACGATCGACGGCGGAACGATCGAGTGCGATGGCGTACGACTCGAGGCGGGAATCTCGCACGCCGAGTATCGCCGCCGAGTGCGAGAGTTGCGACTCAAGGTCGGGACTGTGTTTCAGCACTTCTACCTGTTTCCGCACTTATCGGTAGTGGGAAACATCATCGAGGCACCGGTGCACGTTCTGCACACACCGCGTAAGACGGCTGAGACTGAAGCTTATGAACTTCTGGAATCTGTCGGATTGAAGGTGGCGGCGCGGAGGTATCCCGGATCGTTATCAGGAGGCGAACAACAGCGGGTCGCGATCGCGCGGGCGCTGGCGATGCATCCCGCGTTGCTGCTCCTGGACGAACCGACGAGCGCGCTCGACCCGCGACGAGTCAACAGTTTGCGCACGCTGTTGCGCACGTTCGTCGATCGCGGTCACACGATGATCATCATTTCGCACTCCATGGGGTTTCTCGGCGGAGTTGCCGATCACATTTTGTTTATGGATGGTGGTTTGGTCGTAGAACACGGGTCGGCCGAGCAAGTCTTGAACTCGCCTCAGGATGCGCGAACCAGGGAGTTTCTGGAACAGGCCGAGTAGATTAGTGGGCGCGTTGCGGATCTGACATGCGCTCGATGTATCGCTCAAACCGATCGCGCTGCTTGACGTCGGTTATTTTGGTCCCCAGCAAGTAGCCTTGCGCTGAATTCACTCCGGTTATCCGTTCACACCTGACCGGGGTCACTTCGAGTCCAATCACGCCGTCAGGCAGATGCAGCGAGAGGCTCAGACGATTGTCGCCGTCGCAGAACCGTTCGTCGATGATTGTGGCCGGTATGATCATGGCGAGTCCGGCCGCGCTGAGGTCGCTGGTTTGACCCATGAAGATAAGCGATTCGAGAGGTTCGCCGGCGTCGGTATCGAGCAGCGAGAGGTCTGCCAGGAGCTCCACTTCACACTTCACTTTGAGCCTGCGCATTTCCCGGCGTTCGATGGATGAGGTGAGATGGTCCAATCTGGTTAGTTTGCTGATTGGGAAGTACGGTATACGGTTCCCGATCTCGTCAACTTTGATTGTTAGCGTCCGCAGCCGAAGGGGGCGTTCTCCGGCCGGCCAGTAGTAGCATGAAACGATGAATTTGTACATTCAACAAGGGTTTGGTAGCGGTGCAGCTTTAGTAACTCAGTTTAGCTATGTGTGAGTTATTTCCTTTTTCACTTTCGTCCCGCAAGCGGGAGACACGTTAAAAGAACTGCGCCATTACTGTCGTTTCCGTCGTTATTGAGTTCAAGGCTGTAACCAATAAAAACGGTGAATGCCGTCAGGATTCCTGCTTTATTAATCCCGCCCCGGATGCGTCTTTGAGGTACTCGATAAACGAACGCAGCGCGGTCAATTGCTGCTCGGAAAGGTCCAAAAAACGAACGCCAAAGCCGACTGGCGGTGTGTGATGCGCCACTTCCCCCCTCAGTTCCAACCACCCGCCATCCGGCAGTTTCAGCTTCAGATGCACCAGCTCGCCCATGCTGACATCGCCCAGCGAATCCATGTAGCAGCCGCCATCCGAAAGATCGGTAATCCGGGCGGTATGGTTTCCGCTCTTGCCGTTCCAAACAGCGTCGAGCGAAACATCCCACCTTTGTCCACTCCTCCGCTCGTCCATCTTGTTCGTTATCTGCGAGAAACAGTTAAGCCGTGAGAACAACCAGAGAGGATTCTAACAAATCCGGGGACGTTCCTGATATCTGTATTTCTTGTTAAGATGCGCGAAATGTCCACAACTCCGAGTCAAACCCAAACAGGACCAGCGTCTGCCCGAACTGAAATCTCGCTAGTTAGCGAGATAAGGTCACACTTCCCGGCTCTCGAACGCATCCATAACGGCTATCCCGTAGCATACTTCGACGGTCCGGGCGGCACTCAGGTGCCGCGGTACGTGGTGGAGAAAATGAGCGACTATCTCTATCACCACAACGCAAACACGCACTGGGCCTACCCAACCAGCGCCGAGACTGACGCGGCGATCGAGTATGCCCGCGAGGTGTGCGCTGAGTTTTTAAATGCGTCGCCGGCCGAGATCGCGTTCGGCGCGAACATGACGACGCTGACATATCACTTATCGCGGGCGCTTGGACAGCGGTTTTCAACGGGCGACGAGATCGTGGTTACGGAACTCGATCATCACGCGAATGTCGACCCCTGGCGGCGGCTCGCCGCTGAGCGTGGTGTGACGATTCGCACGGTGCAGATGGACACGGCCACCGGGAAGCTAATCGAAGCGGATCTCGAGCGTTTTATCGGTTCGAAAACGAGGGTTGTGGCCATTGGCGCAGCGTCGAATGCGCTCGGCACGATTAACGATCTCGAAAGAATCGTGGCGATGGGGCACAGCGTTGGCGCTCTGGTGTTTGTAGACGCCGTTCATTACGTGCCGCATGCGCTGCTCGACGTGCGGAAACTCGACTGTGATTTCGTCGGAATGTCGGCGTACAAGTTTTACGGCCCGCACGTCGGTGTGATGTTTGCCAAGCGTGAGCTGCTTGAGGAGATAGACTTTCCGAAGCTCGAGCCGGCGCCCGACTACGCGCCGGAGAATGCCGAAACGGGTACTCAGAACCAGGAAGGGATGGTCGGGGCTGCAGCGGCGGTCGATTTCCTGGCGTCGCTCGGTAAACGTGCGAGCCGGCGCGAGAGTCTCGTGAGTGTTTTTGCCGAGCTGCATTCGCGTTCGATGCAACTATTCGAGCGTTTGTGGAACGCGTTGAGCGCAATGCCGCGAGTTACAGTTTATGGCCCGCCTCCAGGATCGCCGCGCACCGCAACGCTGTCGTTCACCATCGAAGGCATCACCTCGACGGACGCCGCCCGCCGTTTGGCTGAAAAGGGTTTGTTCCTGTCGCACGGGGACTTTTACGCGGCAACAGTTGTTAAGCGTCTCGGTCTCGAGCCGGAAGGACTGATACGCGCCGGTTGCGCCTGCTATACGACCGACGAGGAGATCGATCGACTGATCGAAGCGGTCAACGATCTTTGTACATCCTCGTCGCGTTGATGAAGTCGGCCAGCAAGCCGTACGCAGTGCTCTGCAGGTTCGGTCGGTGCGACACGATCGTCAGTCCGGGAATCGTATCGAGTTCGAAATGAATGGCGAGTGAAGTGCCGCGCACGCTGCCGAACGGATCGCCGGCGGCGATCTGTTCCGGCCGTACTGACGCTGATACCGATCCGTCGGGGTTCACTGTCGCGCGCGAGAGTAGTTTGTAAGGTCTTCCCTCCGACCGTGCTGCCTGCACGGTCTGTGCGTCCAATCCGCGAATTCCTTCTCGCCGGACCTCGGATGGTAACAGCGGCACTTGCAGAATCACCCGCGCAATGGCGCAGATTTTCATGATCGAGTCCCAGCCTTCGACGTCGTGAGTCGGATCTGTCTCGGCCACGCCAAGTTCCTGGGCCATCTTCACGCCTTCGGCGAAACTTCTTCCGTCTTCCATCGTTTCGAGAATCACGTTCGTCGTGGAATTGAAGACGCCGCTAAAACCGCGCACCTTGACTCCCGGCAGCGTCTCGCGAAAAAGTGAAAACACGGGCGCGCTGTCGAGCACAGTCGCTTCGAAGAGAAAAGCTTTGTCTTGTTGTTTGGCGATCGCGTTGAGTTCGTCAAACGCATAGACGATCGGCGCCTTGTTGGCCGTAATCGTATGCGCGCCGGCTTCTAACGATGCTTTCAAGTAATCGATCGCGGGCTGGCCCGTCTCCGGATTCAGCGAGGTCGTTTCAAACAGCACGTCCGGACGCGCCGTCGCGAGCCATTGATCAAACCCATTCTTGTTTGGGATCTGATCCGTGTTCGCGACATCGATCGCTTCACCACTCGCACGCCACCCAATTCTTCGCGTCGCAACTCCCGTGATCTCCCAATCGATCTCATAGCGCTCGCGCAACTCCGCCGACTTCGCCACGAGCAATCGCGCCAGAGCGCGACCGACATTGCCAAATCCGAGGAAGCACAGTCGGTAATGTTTCATGTATGATTAGTTCCCGATGAAACAATACCACGATCTGTTGAGATCAATCCTGGTGAACGGCACCGAACACCGGGACCGTACAGGCGTCGGGACGATTTCGCACTTCGGGTTTCAAACACGATTCGATTTACGACAGGGCTTTCCCATCGTCACGACCAAACGCGTGCCTTTTCGCTGGGTGGCGGAGGAGTTGTTCTGGTTCCTGGCAGGCGATACGAGCGAGGCCAACCTGCGCGCGCGCGGCGTCGACATCTGGGCCGAGTGGGCGGATGAAGAACACACCGGAAAGTTCGGTCGATCGGCAGGCGATCTCGGACCCGTTTATGGTTATCTCTGGCGTTCCTTCGGCGGTGATTATCCGGAGAGGAACGGCGTCGATCAAATCGCAAAACTCGTAACACAGATCAAGTCGAATCCGGACTCGCGCAGGTTGATAGTTACCGGTTGGGATCCGCGTCAGGCTGACAATGTAGACCTGCCGCCGTGTCATACTCTGTTTCAATTTAAAGTCGAAGGCGGACGCATTCTTCACTGCCAGCTCTACCAGCGATCGGCTGACGCGTTCCTCGGTATTCCCTTCAACATCAGCTCGTACGCGCTCCTAACGCACATGATCGCGCACGTCACGGAGCTCGAGGTCGGTGACTTCGTCTACACGCTTGGCGATTATCACATCTACAACAATCATATGGAGCAGGTGAACGAGTTGTTGTCCCGCGAGCCTTTTCCGTTGCCGCAGTTGAAGATCAACGACCCCGATAACAAGCTGCGCGGCCTCGAAGGCCTGATGGCGATGAAATACGAGAACCTCGAACTGGTGGGGTACAAATCGCACGGCAAAATCGCCGCTCCTGTAGCGGTGTAAATGAGCACATGATCATCGGTATCGCAGCAGTGGATCGCAAAGGTGCGATTGGGAAAGGCGGCAAGCTCCCGTGGCACTACTCGTCGGATATGAAGTTTTTCCGCGAAACGACGACGGGCCACGCGGTCGTGATGGGTAGAAAAACGTGGCTCACGCTCGGTAAGCCACTAAAGAATCGACTCAATATCGTGCTGAGCCGCGACCCGAATATCGAACCCCAGGAGTCGCTGCTCGTACTGACGGATATCGACAGCGTCATCTCGCTCAACAACTCTCTGGCAACGGATCTCTTCGTAATCGGCGGCGCACAGATCTACACCGCGTTCCTGCCGCACATCGAGAAGTGGATCATCACCGAAGTGCCACTGACCGTTTCGGGCGCGGACACGTTCATGCCGGACGGTTATCGGGAGGGATTCAAATCCGTCGCTTCAAAAACACTCGACGAAGGGCTCGTCGTTAAGTTTTACGAACGACG
>CBFGMX010000145.1:0-14497 GCA_965649955.1 uncultured bacterium | reverse complement strand
TGTTAATTCTGGTGAGCCGAGCAGGGCTCGAACCTGCGACCCGCTGATTAAGAGTCAGCTGCTCTACCAACTGAGCTATCGGCCCTTGCGTTTGACGCGGGAAAAATTATACGTGCGAAGAATGGAGTGTCAAGCAAGCGTACGTTGAAACCACCGATGCTACAACTCGTACACCATGAGCTGTCGAACACGGATCAAACAAATGAAATGACCAGCGTAAGCCTCGCTCGGCGGCGGTGAGAGCGTCAGTCCACCGCGGTCGTGCATTCGCTGTTGGAAAGCAGTTCGTGAACGGTGGTGATTAGCGCTTCGATATTCGGCTTCGCCACGTACGCTGCCGCGCCGGCCGCCATGGCCTCAAGCCGGTGAATCTCATACGCGTCGCCGGTGTAGAAGATGCACGGGACGCCGGGCGTGAGCGCGTTCAACCTTTCACACAATTCCAGGCCCGTACCGTCCGGTAAACGCTTGTCGAGAACATACAGATCGTACCGCTGCTTAGCCGCCAACTCGCACGCTTCTTCCATCGTGGCCGCAGTATGAACCTCGTAATTTTCCTCGGACAGCAGAAGCTGAAGCATTTCCGACGTATCGTGATGGTCGTCAACGCACAGTACGCAACACCTCGAATCGGACATCTAGGGGAACCTCCTTGTTCGGGTCGTATGTAGCTCTGCTGACGCCAGAGCTATGAGTCGGAGAATAGGATTATAGACGTGGGCCGACGAATGCGCTACTCAGCTCCGCTGTTTTTCTTAACGCCGTAATTTCGCCTTTCGAACGCGACGTTCCCAACCTCTGGATCTGACACAAAAAGTCTGGAAGCCCGCCCGGATTGGCTGTTTCACTAACACACCTAGATAAGCGGATCGTTCACCTTTCTTGCGATCCAATACTAGACAAGGTGGGCAGCCCTCCTGCCCACCGCCATAAACCATCCATTAAAGTTAAACCATTACTTGTTAGTAAAAGGCGAGCCGCTCTTCATCGCTTTCAGGAGTTGATTGAGCACTTCGAGTTCTTCGTCTTCAGGTTCCAGCTCGCGATACTTCTCCAACGTTGCCGAAGCGGCGTCGATGTCGCCGAGCTTGTGATACACGAGCGAGAGATTGAAGTAGACAAGCGCGAATCCCGGCTCGATTCGCGCGGCAGCTTCGTAGTGAAGCTTCGCAAGCTGGAGGTCGCCTGCGTCGTAGTAAAGGTTGGCGAGGTTGTAGTGGGCCTCGACGTGACGCGGATCGTTTTTTAGCGACAGCGTGAAGTTGTCGAGCGCGCTGGCGAGTTGCCCGCGCTCGAGATTGATGATGCCGAGGTTGCAATAAGCTTCGGCAACATTGTCGCCTTCGTTGATCGCTTCCTGATAGTGTTCGGCGGCCGATGCGTCACCCTGTTCGTGAAGCAGCAGTGCTTCTTCAAACGGCGTGAGCAAGCGCGCAAGCCGCGGCGTCTCGACCCGGAACAGGTTGAGTTGTCCCTGAAGTTCCGCTTCGACCTGGCGGATGCTGTGTCCCTGCGCGCGCAACTCACGCACGCGCCGAAACTGCGTCAAGGCATTGAAGTCGTAAACGAAATCGGGTGACTGCGACGCGGGTGACGCCTGGATGATCCCCTGTTCAGTCCAACGCCGGATAGTCTTCTCACTCAATCCGAAGAGCTGCTTGATCTCACGGACCGAGTAGGAAGACTTGACACGTTGATAATCTGCCTTCGACGGGACAGGTGAGGGGAACGTGATTACCTTAGGGCGCGGATCTTTCATGTACTACAAAACAGATCAACCGACTTTGCGCTTCTTCGCAGCACGCGGTTTTACCAGCTCGATTTGCGGTTTCTTTTTCGCCGCCGTTGCCGGCGCCTTCACCATCGGTTTGCGGTTTGAGGCCTGCAAACTCTTCTTCAGCGCGCTCATAATATCAAGTCTCGGCACTTCTTCAACTTCGAATTCCACGACCTTGTTGCCTTTGATCTTCGCGTCGATAAGCGTACGCAGCGCCTGGTAATAATTGTCAGCGGTATCGATCTCGGAAAGCGATGTCGCCATTTCCTGGACCAGAGTGGTAGCGAGCTTCAATTCGTTTTTGTTGAGTTTAGTAGCATCGAGTTTTTGCACGTTCTCGAGGTCGGGAACGTCTTCCATCTTACGCAACTCGTGCGGGTAGTGGAGCTTTTGCAACACGAGCCCGTCTTCATGAGGAAACACCGCCACGAGGTCTTCGCGATCGCGCAACACGACTTTGCCGACGCCGATCTTGCCCGTTTGTTTCATCACCTCGCGCAGCAGCGCGTATGGCTTCTCTGAAACCGCGCCGTCAGGACCAGCGAAGTACGGCGCATCGTAAAACGTCGTGGGTATCTCGTCGCGATCGACAAACCCGACGATATCCACTGCCTTGGTCGTCTTGATCTTGATCTTGGCGATGTCGTCAGGTTCGACAATCGCCCAGCGCTCCGGCTCGTATTGATAGCCCTTCGTAATCTGATCGTTCGTTACCACCTCGCCGCACTTCTTGCAGCGTTTGTCGTAACCGATTGGACCATAGTCTTCGCGGTGCAACTGGTTAAACTGGATTTTTTCGCTGGTTTCGATGGCGTTGTAGATGCGAACCGGGATGGCAACCAGCAAAAATCGTATATGACCCTTCCAAATCGATCTCATATTGGGCTCTCCTCCGCGCGAAATTATGCGGGCGAAAACTGTCCAAGTAAAGGGTTAATTTCTCACAGATGGCACAGACCGGCGCTAGGTGGCGGCGTGTTGGAGGGCGTTGCGCATGGCTCCCGCCGATTGCCAGCGCTGTGCAGGATCCTTTGCAAGTGCCCGGTCGATGATGTCGCAAACGACGGGAGGAAGGTGCGGCGCCCGTTGCCGGAGCGGTACCGCGGGTTGCTCGAAAATCGCGCGGATCGTGTCGTTCACGTTCGATTTGCTGTTGAGATCAAGAGCCAGCGAGCCCGACAACAAGCTGTACGCTGTCATACCAACGGCATAAATGTCTGATTGCGGTTTCACGTCGCGAAAATTACGTAGCTGTTCAGGTGGCATGTACGCCAGAGTGCCGGCCATCTCCCCGGCCATAGTTACGCCGCTCATTCCCGAATGCGTGAAGCTCTTCGCGAGGCCGAAGTCGGTCAACTTCGCAACGAGATTAGGCGAACGTCCGGCCACGAGGATGTTCTGATCTTTGAAGTCGCGATGAATGTAGCCTTTTGCGTGCGCGAATGAGAGCGCATCGAGCGCCTGGGAGATGATCGCGATACCGTCTTTGTAAGCGAGATAACCGCCATTGATCTCCGCGAGTCTCGAAGCGTCGGCGCCATCGACAAACTCCGTCACCAGGTAGACGACGCCGTTGTGTGTGCCCCGATCGATAAACTCGACGATGTTCTGATGTTTCAACGCGGCCGCGACGTCGATCTCGCGCATGAAACGCTTCATCGCTTTGTCGCTGACTGCGAATTCCGGCAGCAACGTTTTGATCGCGACCGCGCGACCGGTCTTTTGTTCGCGTGCCAGCATCACGCAACCCATGCCACCGCGACCGAGTAGCTTAACTGTCTCGTAACCGGGAATCGCCTGCGGCGATCGCTTCAATTCGATGCGGCAGTCTTCACACAGGAAGGTCAGACGTTCGTCCGGCGTGGACGCTTCTGCCTGTTCGCGGCGGCCGCAGTTGAGGCACTCGACCATGACGAGGACCGGACGCGCCGGCAATGTGTCCTGTGTGGTCTCCGAAAGATCGACCGAGGGTACGGCGCTCACTTCGACCAGCAGAACCGTTTCGCCGCATTGGATCAGATCCCCGTTTTTCAAAAAGGCATCGTTGATTCGTTGACCGTTTAGAAACGTGCCGTTTGTAGACCTTAAATCGCGCACGAAGGCGCGCGGCGGGTTGATTTCGAGAAGACAGTGATTGCGCGAGAAATAACGGTCATCGGGTAGACAAAGATGCGCTTCGGGGTTTCGTCCGATCAGAAAACTGTCGTGTTGCGTGAAAGAAAAGATGCGGCCCCGGTATGGACCACCCGTGACTTTTAGGTTCACCTGCATGAAGGAAAAGCGGACCGCGGACTTGAACGAGATTTACGGTGTACGTTCGATTTCGAGATCGTCAAATGCTACTTCGAAGACGTCGCTGGTGTAGAAGCCCACGCGGCCGCGCCGGTAGTTTTCGCGGTCAGTAACGGTCGTTAAGATCCGGCCGTTGGCATAGAACACCATTTGATTGCCTTTGATCTTGACCTGCAATTCGTTCGGCTCGGAACCGGAGTTGATCGCATCCGACTGCGTGCGTTGGACCAGCGTCGATTGGGCGCCGCCTTTGTGCATTATGATTTCGTACGCGGGTTCGTCAGACGGATAGATCAGCAGGGCGTAATCTTCGAGCTGTCCCGCTTTCGATTGTAGGCAATGGACCATTAGTCCAAACCCGGCTGAAGGAACACTGCCGTTGACGCTCCGGGCGGTAACGCGCACAGTTGCATTCTCAGTGCTGTAGTCGTTCGATGGAGCATACATCGCCACGAATGTTTGCTCCTTTGAAATCATGTGATACTCGCCGTTCGCGTACCAGATTCTGCCGTATTGCGAAGTGCCCGTGCCCCACTTCTGTTGACTGAAATCGTCGGTCAACATTGCCGGTAGTGACGCGTTTGCGTTGGTGTTGATGTTGGTATTGGCGTTTGCGTTCGCAATGACGTTGGCGTTGCGATTAGCGTTGCGGTTGATGTTGGCAGTGTTGCTGTTCGATCCGAGACTTGCCAGGGCAATGAACATCACGATGACGCCAACCCCGATCACGGCGAGTGCGGCTACACCGCCGAGTATCCACCAGATCGCATTCGATTTCTTCGCGGGCGGCGGCGGTGGCGAAGGCGACCACTGCGGCGGAGGCGGTGGCGGCGGGGATGTGGGCCGTGGTGGCGGCGCTGCCGTTGGGCCGGGGCGGTAGATCTCCGTTGGCGGGGGTTCCGCCGTCTCGCGTGGTGGCGGATACCGGACTGTCGCGTTGAGATCGGTCGTCGGCGCCGCTTCACTGGTGAGCGGCGTACCGTCGTCCAGACAAAAGTTCAGGGAGAGATCGGCGTAGGTCCGGTTGCAAGTGGGGCAGCGCTTCATGTGTCGGGGCAAAGATTAAAGGAAAGTTGAAACTCGCTCAAGAGCGAATCGGTTTGCCGCAGCGGCCGCAGAACTTTGTCCCCGCAGGATAACTGGTGCCGCAACTGAGGCAGAACACTTCGACAGGTTTTGGCTGGCGCCAATCGAGCGCTGAAGTTCCGATGGGAATACCGCATCGACCACAAAACTTGATACCTGCCGGATAGGTTTGTCCGCAACGCTGGCACGTGACGCCACTTGGCGGTACGGACGGTGTTGTCGTTGCGGGTGACGTTGCCGTTGGCGTCGGTAGTTCGCCGGTAACTGGTTGAAAGGTCGTATTCCCGCACCGGCCGCAGAACTTCACGCCTTCGGCGAACCTCGAATGACACCTGGTGCACATAACGACGACGAGCGTCGTGGAGTTTCCACCAGTTCTGCTATCCAAACTGCCGCCACGCGACGGTGTTAGTTGATTATTCGAAACGCCAATCTTCAGTTGCGCTTCGATGATCTGTTCGGCGACGTCCGTGCGGATTTCGATCACGCGTTCGTCGTCGGGTTCACCCGATTTCGAAACGCGGAGCACGTGTTGTCCGGGCGCGATCGACGTCAGTATCACGCGGCCCGATCGGCCGACGCTGCCGTATCGTTCGTCGTCGACATAAACTTCGGATCCGGATGGCGCCACGACGACGAGTCGCGAATCGCCGCGTTTTGGTGTGCTTCCGGAGTCGGCGGCGACGGCCGCGGCAAAAGTCTCGAACCATTCCGTGGCGCTCGCAGGACGTTGATTCGGTTCGACTGCCAGCGCCGTCATGATCGTCGTTTCGATCTCCTCGTTTATGTCTGAACGCAGGGTCGACAAAAGCGGTGGTGTTTGCGTCAACTTTTGTGCGATCAGTTGCGTGATGTTGCCGGTAAAGGGAGGACGTCCGCCGAGCATGTGATACGCGATCGTGCCGAGCGCATAGATGTCGGCGCGAGCGTCGAGCGCGCCGTCCGGTTGCATTTGTTCAGGCGCCATGTACTCGGGGGTGCCGATGATGCCACGGGAGGCTGGTCCACTGCCGGAAGTGACGTCTGATCGATCGGCGTTTACGATTTTTGCGAGACCGAAGTCCCCGACTTTAACGAATCCATCGTCGCTGGCGGTCTTCCGCTTTTGTTGCATCAGGAAGATGTTTGCCGGTTTCAGATCGCGATGCAGAATTCCTTCGTCATGCGCAGCTTCGACGCCTGCGACGACCTGTCGCATGATTGCAGCGGCTCTTTGTGGCGTGATCGTGCCTTCGCGACGCAGCAAGTGATAAAGCGTTTCGCCTTCAACGTACTCCATGACGAGAAAGAACACGCCGTCAGGACTCTTGCCGAAGTCAGTGACGTCTACAACGTTCGGGTGACGAATCGAAGCAGCGGAACGTGCCTCACGCTCGAAGCGAGCGATCGCTTCGCCTTCCTGGAGATCTTCGTCATTGAGAATGTCGGGGCGAACCGTCTTTACGGCGACACGCCGGGTGATGAGGTTTTGGTCGCGAGCGAGATAGACCTGGCCCATTGCACCGCGACCGAGTCGTTTCTCGAGCAGGTAGCGCCCGTTCAGCAGACGTCCGCCGGGCAACGTTTGTTTCGTGCCGGCTTCGTCCTGCGGGCAGGTTGCCACATCGTCTTCATAGCAAACTTCGCAACGAGGGCACTCACGCATCGGTCAGGTAAATTCTTTCAGCCCGCAGCCACTTCCGAGGTACAAGCGGCACAGCGACTCGCCGCGAGCGGAATCGCTGTCAGGCAATACGGACAATCCTTGGTGTTGGGTGGCGGTGGCGGTTCTGCGCGCAGCCGGTTGACAGCTTTCACGATCAGGAAAACGATGAACGCGATGATGAGAAACGTAATGACGTCGTTAAAAAACCTTCCATAAGCAATGACGGGAAGACCTTTCAACTGTGCGTCTGCCAGGGAAACGGGGCCGGGACGTTGACCCGAGATGTCGATAAACAGATTCGAAAAATCAACCTTGCCTAGCGCCAGACCGATGGGCGGCATGATCACGCCCTCGACAAGCGAAGTGATTATCCTGCCGAATGCCGCACCGATAACAACCGCAACGGCGAGGTCGACAACGTTTCCCCGAGCGATGAATTCTTTGAATTCCTTGAGCATGTTGCCTCCTTCGAGTTATTGCCGGTTAGCAATGGTTCAATGGCAGCCCTTTGCGAGTTTGAATCCGGCTTTTTCTGCTTCATCGGGGGTCTTGAAGACGATCTTGTTCTCTTCAGCGATCTCTTTCTCGGGCCGGCAGGTGCCGAGGTAGTAAGTTTTGGATTTTTTGTCGGCGATGATTTCGGGTTCTTCCGAAGCTTCCGCGGTGGTAGTTGCGGCAGCTTCGGCGGCCGCGTCTTGTTCTTCTTTCTGCTGCCGCCGCATCGCGACTGTCTCTTCCGCTGCAACGTCCAGCACGCGCAGGCTTGGGCCACCCGCAACCATCGTCACGAGCAACTGAAAATCGGCGCAACGCATTTGCTGGCCGCGGGCTCGGTAAGAACTCCACTCACCGGCCGGCAACTGCATCGACTGGTTGATGAGTTTTATAAATTCCTCTGCGGACTTTGCTTTAAAGTTTTCATCGTAGCCGATCCAAAGCGACGTGAGTTTCTGGTCCAGCAGATCCAGCGAGATGCTACGGACGCCTTCAAACCTGGTCTTGTCGATCTTCGGATCGAAATAGGGGTTGATCGTGGTCTTTGAGACACCGAAGTCGTCAGTGCGGCCGAACTGGGTTTGCGGCACCTGGGCCTTGATCTCTTCCCTGGTCATACCCAGCCGGAAACCGAGCAGTTCGGGCGCGGCGGGAAGGTCAGCGATCTTCCTGGTGCACTGGGCGGAGGCCGTCGCTGCAATTCCGAACACAAGAGCGACGATTAGGGTGGCGGAGGAAGGGCGCGGCAATAGCATGGGTCGGAAATTAAGGCCAAAGCTCATACGGTGTCAATGTGGGGCTTGTCACCGGGATTTCCGCATTGTTTTTATCCGCGATCCGTTTTCAGATCAGTGCCTTAGTTGTAATAATCTTCTGCAATGCCGCGCTCACAAGGTCCAGTCACGGGCTTTCTGAAAAAAGTGCTCTTTCGATCCGCGATCAAGCATCCGCGTCTCCAGAGGCTTTGGAGCCGGCTGCACACGCTCAGCGTCTACGCGATGAACTACGGCGGCGGCGCTTTCATCGAATCGAGCGGCGAGGCGTGGGTGCTCTCTGAGATGGTCCGGCCCGCCGTCGCCGCAATCGAACGTCCCGTGATCTTCGACGTTGGCGCCAACGTCGGTGACTATTCCGCGATGGTCCATAGTTTCGTTCCCTCCGCGCGGATCTACGCGTTTGAGCCGGCGGCGCCGGTTTACGAAGAGCTTGCACGGCGGCTTTCGGTTATCGGCAACGGGAAAAGTTTTGAAGCGTTCAATTTCGGGTTTTCCGACGAGGAGAAGACGGTTGATCTTTACTCATATACGGTCGAGGGCCAGTCCGTGTCGCTGGTCTCGTCGATCGATCGTCGATTACCGACGCAGGTGTTGCAGGTTGAAGTCAGCGATACCGAGCGGATACAAGTCCGAACGCTGGATAGCTTTTGCGCGTCGCAGGGCATCGAGCGTATCGACTTTCTGAAGCTCGACGTTGAAGGTCATGAGGTTGCCGTGCTGCGCGGTTCGCGAGGAATGCTGGAACGCGGTGCGATTTCGATGATCCAATTCGAGTTTGGACCAGCCAACATCTACTCGCGCACGTATTTTTATAATTTCTGGTCGATGCTTTCAGACCGTTACGATCTCTTCCGCATCATCCCCGGTGGCGTGGTGCCGATCACGTACTACGGCGAACACCTCGAAGTCTTCCTCACGACGAACTACTTTGCGAGACTCAAGTCCGCTCCTTAAGCACCCACCACGACAATCATTTCAACTAAATTTTATTTGCGGCGTTTCTGACGAAACGTTTTGTTCCCACTCTGTCATAACTTAATAGAAGGTGATCCAGACTGATAGCGCAGTCGCTTTTAAGCGGCGGACACCGTGGGCCGCTCCTGAAGTAAACAATGGCACTAGCCTGGTGGAAAAGGAGAACCACAATGTCTAGCCCCGCGTCATCACTCACAAACGAAATTTTCAACCTCATCCGCGGCCAGGAGTCTAATTTCCCGTTGCCCGTAAAGAGGCGAACGGTCACAGTCGGCTCGTTCAACGCCGCCACCGGTAGATTCAAGTACGCGGTGCCGACCTTCAAAGACGAATTCGCCGGGCTGCCGCTGGAAGAAGTCGACGGAACGCCCGGCCCCGGAACCGGCAAACCGCCGAAAATCCTCACGGGCGGCAGAGTAAGCGCGATCGGTGCTGTCGAAGTCTTCTTGCGCTTCGAGGTCAAGAATCGCATCGGCGACGTAACCCTCGCCATACCGAGTTTGCCGCTCGTGCGCAGGGCGGCCGACGCCGTTACGGTCTCGGTGGGAGCCGGGGATTCGGTCAGTTTCACGATCGCGAACCGCAACAAGAAATTCACGAGCGAGCTACCGTTGGAGATCGTCCGCTTTGTGGCGGGCGCAGGCGTCTTTGAGATTCCCGCGTTTCCTGTGTCTATCATCTACGCGCCCCCCGCCGATCAGAGTCAGAAGAACGTCTCGCGTTGGAAGGTAACAAAGTCGACCGGCAACACCAGCAGCTTCTCGATCGGGGAAGAGCAGACCACGACTCGCCCGGTGTCGCCGGACTTCACGGCAGCGAGCATAGCGGCGGACCAGATGAGGCTCGCCTCGAAGATACTGGACGGGTTGAACAAGTTGCTCAATGACCCGACCGTGAAAGGCATTTCGAAGGCGCTCAACGTCGTCGCCGGGGGATTGGGCTCCGTCAGCATTACCGAGTCGGAACTCGTCTCCTCCGTCCAGCAACACAGCGTTACACTCTCCATCGATAAAGAGCAGACGATCACCACGAGCGCGGCGAGCGGCGGCCCGGGCAGCGGCGACCTCATCTACTACCTCAAGAACGTGAAATTTGTCTGGTTCGCCCAGAGCGTCGGACGACCACAGGTGAGCATCATCGGACACGACGGGATTGGCGTCACGAGTGTGGGGTTCCTGAAAGGCGGAGGCCTGACCGATCTCGACCCGGAGACCGTCGCCGAGTTTTTGAAGCTCGACCCGTTCGTCAAGAACGGACCCGCGGCCGCTCTACCTCCGGAACGCTTTGTCATAGTCGACACGATCGACATCAATGGCGGAGATATCAGTCAGACCGAACGTTACAGCTTGACTGAAGAGAATTTGAGGCAGTCGATGACGACCCGCACGCGCGTGGTGAATAGCAAGCCAGGTTTTTTGAAGTTCCTCGGTCTCGGCGTGACGGACGAGAGTTCGACGACAACAGTCATGAGACACAGCAGCGCCGTGCAATCCTCGGACACACGGCAAATATCAAACACCGTCCACCTCTTCGGGGGTCCTGACGAACGTTACAGTGTGGAAGTTTATTACGACGTGATTTTCGGAACGTTCGCGTACCGTCAGGCACGCTCTTCACCTATCCCTTTGCTCAACGGTACGGCATTCGGAAAAGACGGAAGGGTTGCGGCGAACAAGCTCGTAAAGCTGATCAACGAAGGCGGGAGATTCACGACACGCACCGATTCCGCGGGCCGTTATGCGTTCCACGCAACTACGATCCAACCAGGAAAGTTTCAAGTCACCATTGGCGGCATTAGTAAGAGAGGAACGCTCGCCGCCGGCACGAAAAAAATTGATTTGACGCTTAGTGACTAGAAAGGCGGGTTGGTTGTGGGGTAACACCGATTCCCGCGGATGTCTAGATTCAGCTTACTGCACTCGTAATGTTAATTAGCCATCCGCGTATTTATTGACGACAGCGTCCAAGGAGAAACACCATGAAGAAAGTAACCCTTTTCATTTCCACAGCGGAAAACCAGCCAGGGCACAAGCTCGTGGTTGTCAACGGCGAAGGCTTTTTTGAGTCAGTTGGTAAGACGGTAGGTGCCCGGATTCGCGGGGACGATGAATGGTTCGACGACCGACTCTTCAGCATTGGCGGCGCGGGCTTCGAACGGGTTCTTCCTGACGGGAGCTTCACCCTGTCCAAAATTGTTTCCAACAACCAGCTAAACGAAGACTGGGGCCGGGATGAGATCTATGCGCTGGTCGACGTACAAGGACTCAGTGGTTCGTTCAAGAGCAACAATGTCAACGGTTACTTTTGAGTAAACGTCCCATCGCACGAGGCAGTCAAGAGGGGGCGAATCTCTGCAACTATGCCGTCGAACGTCTCGACTCGCCAGTCATTATTGAAAAGTGGATGCCCGACGACAAGATGCAAGCGCAAGGTGGCAATGACGGCTCGCGTCAGGGATCAGGTAAAGGTTCTCTGCCAGGGGAAGTCGCCGGATGAGCGAGTGCTCGAGTACGCTTCGGTAAACATCGCATGGACCGGCTTGCGCCGCATCGCGGGTGTTCGAGAAAGTACCTTGAAACGTTATTTGGGTTTCTCCAACACAGTGAATAGCACGCTCGTAAAGAACTCATCCACCACCGGTACGTGAGCCAGACCGCGCGTAATTCGACTGAGCTTGAACGTCTTGCCGCCGAACCCAATCTTCTCCTGATGCTTCACCTGAAAGCTCGTCTCTCTCAGCAATCGGTTGAAGCGCCTGATCGTCATAAAGTTTAGATAGGTTCCCCACTGCTCTTGATCCCTGTAGGGGTTAGGCTTCTTGTTCCCGTTCGTGTCGAGGAAGTAGCAGGCTGTTTCGTAGCGCGGTGAGTCGTACAGCTTCGCGGCTGCGGCGAGAAGTGTTTCCATCGAGAAGAACACATGCGGCCACGGATAGGTAATGATGTCTTCCAAGTGGCTGCCATGCGGGTTGAGCCAGGGATTGAAGTGAACGAGGAACACACCGCCAGGCCTCATCACACGGTAGACATCTACGAATAACTCGCGTGGCTGACTGAGGTGCTCGACGGTGTCGATCGTGTAGACGACATCAACCGAACTGTCTGGAAGTGGAATCGTAGTCGGCGTTGTTTGGATGAACTGAAACTGGTCGCCGTAATCGCGGCGCGCGTCTTTCAAGTAGTAGTGAACCAGGTCGGCGCCGATCCCGGTGAACTCGGCATGCTGTCTAAGGCCGTGCAGTAAGTAGCCTCGATTACAACCGAGATCCAGCACGGTCTTACCCTCAAACGAGACGTGCGGCGCGAACAGTTTCCGGTAGTGTGATGTTTCCGCGACCCGCTCTGCAAAATACTGCTTGTCGGAATCAAATCGGGTTATCGCCGGTGTCCTAGATCCCAACTTGCGGAACGGCCCGAGGAACGCCACGGCAAGGCCGTAGCAGAGATCAACGGCAAGGTTCATGGTGAGCACTCCGTAAAGTCAGTATAGGAGTGATCGGGTAGTTATTCCAACTATGAACCTCTTAGAACGTTTAAGACGGCGCCGGGGCAGATGAAAGGGCTGAACGTGATTGAGAGATTCTCGAAAATAGCGTACCCGCGGCAGGGGTCGAACCTGCGACCTTTTGCTCCGGAGGTTCCGTGCGGGTCCGCAGCGAGTTGCTTTGACTTCATGAGTTGCCCGAATTTCATGCGCGTTTTTCTGGACGTTGATGATGGGAAAAGATGAGGACCCCGAAATCTAACCGCTCCCTCGCAGTCATCTCCCTATGTCCGTCTTCTGTTAACTTTTCGGCCCTGGTTTGTTGTTCAAGAACGTTAAGTGGACCCGCCAATCTCCCGTTGACTGAGGTTTTAGACGAATAAGTACGGTTATTTGCAGCGCATTATTTGGAGACTCAAGAGTACCCCCAAGTGAAACGCGTGGTCCGCTTAACAGAAGGAAGGGGTGTGAAACATCGAAAATGGAAGACTTTTTCGAAGAGTTCGAAGACCCCTTGGACGCCTCTGTGTCCTTTCGGCCTCGCATATCGAAGTCCTGCGGTATCTCGAGGTTCTCAATAGCTTCGCGTGAGACCAGTTTCCCCGTGGCCCGCACGTCTATCACCCAGAGTTGAGTTAGTAGGACCGTGTTAGATTCAAGTATTCCAGAGATGTTGAATCCTGTATTTGAACGCACTAGCAAACGCACACGAATGACGGGAGACTTAACGCCGGCGCCAGACAGAGTCAATCGGACGCTGCTACCGGTGCTCACGGTGTTTAGATCGATATCACTATGACTCGAATTCGGTGCGATCGTAAGAGCGACAATTTCGGTGACGGTTCCCGTTAGTGACACACCGCGTCTTTGGGCCTCGACGATACAAGGAATAACAATCACCAACCACAATGAGACACACAAACCACAAATGTGTTTGCACAATTGCACTGAACGCAGGAGTGTGAGATCCAGACTCATTTAGGGTGCGTGGTTGAGTTGTTACTTAATGATCCGCACGGTAAGGTCGTCTTCGAAGTTGCTCCCAATGGTTGCGATGCATCTCCTCGATTGCGCGCCACGCATTTCGTCTCCGGCTCTCTCTTTCGGGTTTAATGGCCCACTGATACACCAGCCACAAAGAGAGCATGACTAAACACGCGCCAAAAACAACGCCTAACGTTTCTCCCATATCGAGGCCACCATATCCAGGTCACGTAGGCCACTTAACAACTGTTCATGACCCTAAAGACGGAGCAACACCACAATCAAAGCAGCTGCACATCCGACCATGAGTAGAAGCGCAAAGCGCAGCATTGATTTTCTTGAGTTCATGGATTGTGAGTCTCTTACAGGGCTGAGTTGCGGGAGGAGAACTCATGATACGCTGTTCAGGGACCGATTCAATTGAGGGAATTTCTGAGGACAAGCTAGGGATTAAGCTGTGGACTTATGCCTCAGTGAGAATGCGCTTGAGTTGGAAATATATTGCGCAAACTTTGCTCATTACTCGACTGAACTGTTTTTAAGCTCGCCGCCCTCGACGCCTAACACCCTCACTGGCATGCCCATCGTGCAGCAGCTAGACGTTTATCTCTTCTTGTTCGGCATAAGGTCCAACTTATCGTCAATCAGAACATCAGTTGAGGTTCCAACCAGCCTCGCGTATCGCAAGAGGATTACAAAGTAGGTTCGCGAGTTCCGCGCTCGTACTGAGACACGCAGAGTAATTGACTATCAGTGTTAACGCCTTTGCCATTTCAGTCTGCGATAGCCCAAGTACGTCTACCCGGATCGCCTTTAACTTTTTGCCGAGCTTACGCGGCCTTTTTGTTTCTCCTGAATAGGGATTGAGTGGATCGCGACGGATCTGATCGAAAGCGGATAGGAAAGCGGATACAAACGCTAAAATTGACTACCCGCGGCAGGGGTCGAACCTGCGACCTTTCGCTCCGGAGGCGAACGCTCTAA
>CBFGMX010000144.1:0-14509 GCA_965649955.1 uncultured bacterium | reverse complement strand
AGCACCTCGGGAACAATCACGGATCCGTCTTCCTGCTGATAGTTCTCCAGTATCGCGACCCACGTTCGTCCTACAGCCAGGCCGGATCCGTTCAGCGTGTGAACAAACTCGGGCTTCGCACCACCGGCACGCCGGAATCGAATCTGCGCGCGCCGCGCCTGAAACGCCTCGTAATTCGAACAGGAAGAGATCTCGCGAAAGGCGTTCTGCGAAGGCAACCAAACTTCGAGGTCGTACGTCTTCGCAGCGCCAAATCCGAGGTCCGCGGTTGAAAGCGTGACGACCCGATAGTGGAGCCCGAGTTTTTGCAGAATGGTTTCCGCGTCGCGCGTCAGCGATTCGAGCTCGTCGTAAGAGTTTTCCGGCAGCGAATACTTCACCAGTTCGACTTTCTCAAACTGGTGCAAGCGGATTAACCCGCGCGTGTCGCGCCCGTAGCTGCCAGCTTCGGAGCGGAAGCACGGCGTGTAAGCCACCCACTTCATCGGAAGTTTCGAGGCGTCGAGAATCTCTTCACGATGATAGTTGGTCACCGGCACTTCGGCGGTCGGAATCAGATACAACTCACGATCGTCGCGAAGTTTAAAAACGTCTGCTTCAAACTTCGGCAATTGCCCCGTGCCAAACAACGCGTTGCTATTCACGATGAAGGGTGGCTGGGTCTCGACATAACTGTGTTCGCGCGTGTGCACGTCGAGCATGAAATTGATTAACGCGCGTTCCAACCGCGCGCCGGCGCCGTTGAGAATGGCAAAACGTGCGGACGCGATCCTCGTTGCGCGTTCGAGATCGAGGATACCGAGCGCCAGACCGAGGTCCACATGGTCCTTCGGCTCGAAGTTAAACTCCGGCGCCTTTCCCCAGCGACGCACTTCGACGTTGTCTGACTCGTCCTTTCCAACCGGAACACTTTCATGAGGAATGTTCGGAAGGGTTGATAGAATTTCTCGCATCCTTTCTTCGGCGCGTTCACGCGCTCCGTCGGCGTCGGTCATCCGCGACTTTAATTCATTAACGCGCGATCGCAGTTTGGCGGCCTCGTCAGCAGCCCCTTGCTTCATCAAAACACCGACTTCTTTACTTAGTTTGTTTCGTTCCGCGTTGAATTGGTCGGATTCACCGATCGCAGTCCGGCGATCTTTGTCCGCGTCTGCGAAACTCTTTAATTGAGCGAAGGCTTCGTCGGAGGCGTGCCGCTTCTCAAGGGCTTCGTTAACTTTGTCGATGTTGTCGCGTACGTAATTGAGATCAAGCATTTGGTCAGTTCCGCTGAGTTGTGTTAAAGAAAAGGCCACGCTAGCCGACACCGAATCTACTGTCAAGAAAGGGGTATCTGTTTGTCTGATCAAAAACCATTTGCCGGCCGTGCTGCGATTGTCACCGGAGGTACGCGCGGTATCGGAAGGGCAATCGCGGTGGAACTGGCCCAACGCGGCGCCGACGTTGCTTTTAATTATGCGAAGAGTGCGGAAGCTGCCGACACACTGAAAGCGGAACTCGAAGCATTGGGTGTGCGCGCTTTGTCGGTCCAATGCGACGTTGCAAACACCGAAGCGGCGGCCGAGATGGTCAAGCAGGTAAAAGATGCGTTTGGGCGCATCGACTTTCTCGTCAACAACGCCGGCATTACTCGCGACAACCTGATCCTCCGCATGAAAGAAGAAGATTGGGACGAGGTGATGGATACGAACCTCAAGGGCGCGTGGAACTTTGCGAAAGCTGCGTTACGCACAATGCTGCGCCAGGATACCGGCGGATCGATTCTGAACATCTCGTCGATCAGCGGCGAGGTTGGAATGCCGGGACAATCAAACTATTCGGCTTCGAAAGCGGGGATGGTTGGTCTGACTAAGGCGCTGGCGAAGGAAGTTGCAAGCCGTAAGGTGACGGTGAACGCGCTCGCGTTGGGAATGGTTGCGACTGACATGGCCGGGAAGCTGGACGAGGCTTATCAGGCAAAGATCATCGAGCAGATTCCGTTGGGCCGCTTCGCCCAGCCGGACGAGGTGGCGCGGATCGCCGCGTTTCTGCTGTCAGACGACGCTCGATACATAACCGGGCAGGTGATCCAGGTTGACGGTGGACTGGCTATTTGAACTGCGAACTTATTTGATCTTCTTTACGTCGGCTGGCTTGGCAAAGATCGCGTCGTCGATGGGTTGGTTGTACTGCACGGATTCATAATTAATGCGTGTTACCTGCTTACCGTTGATAAAGTGATCGAGAACCCACGGGGCGGTGATGCCCTGAACGGTAATGAACTTCAGTAACTGGTCCTCTTCAGTAGTCTCGACCAGGTCGCCGCTATCCGGATCTTTGCGCATTCGCTTGTAGAGGATCTTCGACGGCAGCCCGTCTTTCGCGCCAAACTCGTACTCGATCCAGAACCCGTTCGGATACGTCAGCCTGATGGTCTCGTTGCGTTTCGCCAAACCCGCTTCACGACGGCCCACGTAGACGATCTTCCCACCTTCTTTTTGCCACCAGCCGCGCAGCAGATTCTCCACGCTCGAACGCATGACGCGCTTGAACTCTTCCACCTGCGCCGGCGACTGGTCGCTAATTTTCTTCACAGCGCCATCAAACATCCAGCCGGTGTCGCCGGTGTTCGTTTGAATCGTCTTGATACCCAGACTGGTGAACTCGGTGCGTTCGCGATCGGGATACACGATGTAATCGAGGAAGCGCTGCGGCAGTTGCGAGACGCCGTCCTGCATACCCGTATAAAAACCCTTTCCGATGACGGTTTTGACGTTCAGATAGTTCGCGCCACCGAGCACTTCGATAGCGCGATCCATAATCTGTTTGGATTTCTCGTCTACGGAAGGGGCGGGAGCAGCAGCCTGGGTTTGCGCCTGTGAAACAGGAGCAACGAGCACCAGACACACAAACAGGATTACAAGATTTAGCAGACTTGATCGTTTCACAATCGGTTAATCCTGTAACCCTGTCGTTAGTTCTTAGTTGAACTCGGGCTTCCGCCCGCCATCGGGCGTCACCGCGACCTCGCCGTTCTCGGCGTCAACGCGGAAGCGCGACGAAGTCTTCCACATGCCGGTGATCGGCAGTTTCACTTTCTCGTCGATGTGTCGTTTCAGAAAACGGGCGCCGTAAGCTGTGTTGTAACCGCTCTCCGTCAACTGGTTGACTGCGGCTTCGGTCACTTCCACCTGCTTGCCTTGCCGTTCCATCTGGCGACGCAGCTTCTCGAGATACAACTTCGCGATCTGCCGCACTTCGTCCATCGTCAATGGCGAGAAGACGACGATTTCGTCGATGCGGTTGCGAAACTCCGGCGAGAACCGTTGCTCCGCGGCCTTCATCACTTCGTTCTTGACGGCGCGGAAGTCGGAAGCGGTCTTCGTGCCGAATCCGAGCGGCTTCTCGAACCGTTTGAAACTCTCCGAACCGAGGTTCGAAGTCATGATGATGATCGCGTCTGACAGGTAGACCTTCTTGCCGCGTCCATCAGTCAGCCAGCCTTCGTCGAATGCCTGTAGGAACAGGTTCATCAGGTAAGGCGAAGCTTTCTCGACCTCGTCCAGCAGCAGCACTGTGTACGGGTTCTCACGCAGTTGTTCCGTGAGAATGCCACCGCGTTCGGAGCCGACGATACCGCGCGGCATGCCGATCAGTTTTTCGATGCTGACTGTCCCATCGCTGTACTCGGACATGTCGATGCGGACCATCTTCTCTTCGTCGCCAAACATGAATTCGGCAACAGCCTTCGCCAACTCAGTCTTGCCGACGCCGGTTGGACCAAGGAACAGCAGCACGCCGTCAGGCTTGTAGTGCGACTCTTTCAGCGGGCCTTTGTTCAGGCGGAGCCGTTGCGCGACTGCCTGGATGGCTTCTTTCTGACCGATAACGCGACGGCTCAGCATCCCTTCCGTCATCGCGAAGCGATCGGTTGTGTCACGGAAGATCATATCGCGCGGAATGCGTGACTCCTGCGAGATGACCTCGATGATGTGTTCGGGCTGCACCACCATCTGCTGCGGCTCGTTGATCTCGACTTTTACCGCAGCGGTGTCGAGCCAGCCGATCGCCTTGTCAGGCAGGTGCAGATTGCGGATGTACTTCGGCGCCATCTCCAGGGCCATATTGATAGCGTCGTCGGAGATCTTGACCGAATAGTTCTTCTCGAGTCGCGGACGGAGACCGAGCAGGATCTCTCGGGTCTCGTTGATCGACGGCTCGACGACTTTCACCAACCGGAAACGTCGCGCCAGCGCTTCGTCTTCGGCGATGTATTCTTTGTATTCAGAAAGAGTGGTGGCGCCGATGATGCGCATCTCGCCGCGAGCGAGTGCGGACTTGAACATGTTCGCTGCGTCGGAAGATGTTCCGAGGGCAGCGCCCGCGCCGATGATCGTGTGCGCTTCGTCGATGAACAGGATCAGGTTATCTCGCTCTTTTACTTCGTCGATGATGCCCTTGATTCGTTCTTCGAACATGCCGCGCAGCATGGTGCCGGCGACGATACCGCCCATTTGCAACTGCACGAGATGTGAACCGCGCAAACGCGCCGGAACTTTTTCGGGTTCCAGCTCGATCATGCGTGCGAGTCCCTCGATGACGGCTGTTTTGCCGACACCCGGTTCACCGACGAGCATGGGCGAATTCGCCCGCTCGCGATGACATAAGATCTCGATGATCTGTTGAATCTCTTTTTCCCGGCCGATGGTAGGCGGGATCTTATCGGCCCGCGCCAGCCGGTTGAGTGAAACGCCGAAGTGTTTCAGGTAGGGTGGAAGCTCAAACTTCTTCCGGTTGAGTTCTTCTTCCTGTTCGCGTTTTTGAACCTGTGCTCGCACGTTTTCGGCGACAGCATCAGGATTAGCGCCCATGGTCTTCAGTACGTCTACGAACAGACTGTCCTGATTACTTAACGCCTCAAAGATGTCAGTCGCTTCAATCGTCTTCCGACCCTGTGTCCGGGCACGTTCCATCGCGCGCTTGAACAGGTCGGTAGTGTCTGGGCCAATGCGAAAGCCTTTTCCGACGTGTTGCTGCCGGCTGCTGCTAAGACGCTTCTCAATGGCCATCTTGACCACGACCGGGTCGAGCGAAAGCTCGCGCATTGCGGAGTTGAACATATCGGGCTCTTCGACGGTCAGCGCCTGCAAAATATGTTCGACTGAGACAAAGTTCTGGTCGCGTCGCCGTGACTCGTCCAGCGCGTGTTCCAAAATACGCTGTCCGCTGTCGCCAAATTTGTCCTTGTATGATCCTAAGTCAACCATAATTCAATCGACCGTGGCGTACGATCAGATTCTCGTATGCGACGGTAACTACTCAACTTTCAAACAGCGGCTGCAACGTCCAACCGCGAACAGTTGGATGTCGTCAGGATAGACGCCGTTGCGTTTCAATGCAATAACTATTACCGGCGAGGCGATTCCTGCAATTCGCCTGCCGGAGATTACGATATCAAGCTAAATACTGTTGCTAATTAGTGGTCGTCAGTAGTCGTAGTCGTCCCCTCCTGGACTTGGTGGTGTGGCTTTTTTCGGCTCAGGCATGTCAATCACTGCCGCGTCGGTGGTCAACAACAACCCGGCGATCGACGCCGCGTTCTGTAAAGCAGTGCGGACTACTTTGGTCGGATCGATGATTCCAGCCGCAGCGAGATCTTCAAATTCGCCCGTCACTGCGTTGTAGCCTTTATTTCCTTTCAGTCGTTCAACTTCGCCGATCACGACGGCGCCCTCCATGCCCGCGTTCTGAGCGATGCGTCGAATCGGTTCCTGCAACGCGCGGCGAACAATCTTCACGCCCGTGCGAACGTCCGGGTCTTCACTGTCGTGATTGTCGAGGACTTTTCCTGCTCGCAACAGTGCAACACCACCGCCGACAACAATTCCTTCCTGGGCGGCTGCCTTCGTTGCGTTGAGCGCGTCTTCGACACGCATCTTGACCTCTTTCATGGCCGTCTCAGTCGGCGCGCCGACTCTGACCACCGCCACGCCGCCCGCGAGTTTCGCGAGGCGCTCCTCGAGTTTCTCGCGATCGTAGTCGGACGTGGTTTCTTCGATCTGTTTTCGAATGGTTGCGACGCGACCCGCGATCGCTTTCGGATCACCAGCACCTTCGACGATGGTGGTGTTTTCCTTGTCGACGATGACACGTTTTGCCGTGCCCAGATCATCGACCGTGACGTTCTCGAGTTTGATACCGAGATCTTCGGTGATCACTTTGCCGCCGGTCAGCGTCGCCAGGTCTTCAAGGATCGCTTTGCGTCGATCGCCAAAAGCCGGAGCTTTAACTGCGCACACCTTGATCGTTCCGCGAAGCCGGTTCACAACCAGCGTCGCCAGCGCGTCGCCGTCCACGTCTTCGGCGATGATCAGCAAGGCGCGTCCCTGGCCCGCGGTCTGTTCGAGCAGCGGAAGCAGGTCGCGCATCGCGGAGATTTTCTTGTCGTAGAGCAGAATGTACGGCTCGTCGAGAATCGCTTCCATGCGATCGGCGTTCGTCATGAAGTACGGCGAGAGGTAACCGCGATCGAATTGCATGCCTTCCACGATCTCGAGCTCGGTTTGTAACGTTTTGGACTCTTCGACAGTGACGACGCCGTCTTTGCCGACACGCTCCATCGCTTCAGAGATGAGCCGGCCGATCTCACGATCGTTGTTGGCGGAAACAGTCGCTACGTTCGTCAACTCATCCTTGCTCTTCACCGTCTTCGACATTCGTTCGAGTTCGGCAACCACCTGTTCAGTCGCCAACTGAATACCGCGTTGCAGGGACATCGGATTTGCGCCGGCGGCAACGTTCTTCACGCCCTCGCGAAAGATCGCCTGAGCGAGCACTGTGGCAGTGGTCGTACCATCGCCTGCTTTGTCGTTCGTTTTGACGGCGACTTCGCGCACCATCTGCGCACCCATGTTTTGATACTTGTCTCGAAGTTCAATCTCTTTCGCGACGGTGACGCCGTCTTTCGTGATCACGGGCGAGCCGAATTTCTTCCCGAGCACCACGTTGCGTCCCTTTGGTCCAAGCGTAACGCGCACCGCATTCGCGAGCGTATCAACACCCTGAAGCATCAAGTTGCGAGCTTCCTCTCTGAACTTCAACTCTTTAGCCGGCACTCTCGTTTCTCCTTAAGATTGATTATGAATTGCCAATTGCCGATTCACGATTGTGGGTGGTCGCGCTTTCGGCGGTTCCCGAAGCACGCCCCACTCTCACGCGTGACGGCCGAAGCAATCTGTCTCCCATTCGGAACCCGCGACTATATTCACTAATTACTATTCCGTCCATCTCGGGATCTGCGTCAGCGGTATCGACCGCTTCGTGTAACTCCGGATCAAATACTTCTCCGACCGCGGTAAACGGTTCGACGCCCGCGTTCGCCAGCGCATTTTGCACGCTGCTCTCGATACTGCGAAGGCCTTCGAGAATGGATTCACGAGGCGCGTTTTCCGAAACAGCGGCGATGGCCCGTTGCAAATCGTCAACGACGAAAAGGAAGTCCCCAATGAACTTTGCCTTCTCGTTCGCGGCACGCTCGTCAGCGGCCCGATTCAAGCGCAGTCGTGTTTCGTCCGTCTCGCGCTGCAACTGCTCGCGCAATTGTTCGAAACGCACCCGCACGTCCTGCACCTGTCTCTCAGCCGCTTCCGCCCGCTGTTCGAGTTCCTCAACGTACTTCGGCTTGAGATTCGGAGTCTCAGCTTCCTCGTTTACATGTTCGGTACCTTCCGGATCGAGATAGATCCGGCGTTTGTCAGTTACCCGCAATTCATTTTGCTCCCGTTCACCCATGATGAAACCAATCCTTGCCCTTCCCGTGAACTACGAAACCTTGATCGCTATCTTCTGTGCTTTCTGTTCCTGGCGTTTCGGCAGACGAATCTGTAAAACGCCGTCTTTGTACTCGGCGCCGATGCCGCCCTGGTCCACCGATCCCGGAATCGTGAAAGTGCGCAAAAACTTTCCACGCGGTCTTTCGCTTCTATGCCTCGACTCCTCGACGAGTCGCGTTCCCTTGACGATCAAACGGTTATCGTCAACGTCGATCTCAACTGCGTCGCGACTGATGCCCGGCAAGTCGATCGCGATCGCGTAACCGGACTCCGTCTCGTAGACGTCAGCGGCCGGTGTCCAGTCGGCGCGTTCAAATTGATCTCCGGGGTCGTTGGCGCGTCGATGTGTTGCGTCCTCAAACAGCCGGTTCATTCGATCCTGCAGGAGCACAAGATCCTGCAAAGGGTTCCACTGTTGTGCCATCACTCACTCTCCAAAAAGTTAGTTGCTTTACGCCGTTGCAAAAGCCTGATCGGTTTTGAACTCCAACGTGTCGCCGTTGGCTAAAACACGTACCGTCTGACCCGGCAGTATCTCCCCTTGCAACAACTTCACCGCAAGCGGGTTTTGAATGTACGACTGGATCGCTCGTTTGAGCGGCCGCGCGCCGTAACTGGGATCGTAGCCTTCGCGCATCAGCAGTTCCTTCGCCGACGGTTCGAGCACCAGCGTCAGGTTTCGCTCGGCCAACATCGCGCGCAGCCGTTCCAGTTGCACATCGATGATGGTTCCGATTTGCTCACGCGAGAGCTGATGGAAGATCACGACGTCGTCGATGCGGTTCAGAAACTCCGGTTTGAAGTGCAATCGAAGTTCCTGGAGCACTGCTTCGCGCACCTGTTTCTCGTCGCCTTCCGCAGCCTGAATCTCGCGCGAGCCGAGGTTCGACGTCATGATCAGAACCGTGTTCTTGAAGTCGACCGTGCGGCCTTTCGAATCCGTCAAACGACCGTCGTCGAGGATTTGCAGCAGGACGTTGAAAACGTCCGAATGCGCTTTCTCGATTTCATCAAAAAGGATGACTGCATACGGCCGGCGTCGCACGGCTTCCGTCAGTTGCCCGCCTTCCTCATATCCCACGTATCCCGGCGGCGCACCGATCATGCGCGCCACTGCGTGTTTCTCCATGTACTCCGACATGTCGAGCCGGACCATCGCCCGCTCGTCGTCAAACAAGAACTCCGCGAGCGCGCGTGCCGTTTCGGTCTTGCCGACGCCCGTTGGTCCAAGAAAGATGAAGGAGCCGATGGGACGATTTGGATCCTGCAAGCCGGCGCGCGCGCGACGGACGGCGTTTGCGACGGCGGTCAAAGCCTCTTCCTGACCGATGACGCGTTGGCCGAGCCGGCCTTCCATCGTCACCAGCTTCTGCATCTCGCCTTCGAGCATTCGCGAAACAGGAATTCCGGTCCACTTGGCGACGACTTCCGCGACGTCCTCTTCATCGACCTCTTCCTTCAACATCACGCCGTCTTGCTGAAACACGGCCAACTTGTCCTGTTCGGCTTTCAACCGGCGTTCGAGTTCGGGGATCTTGCCGTATTGAATTTCCGACGCGCGGCCGAGATCACCCGCGTTGCGCGCCTGATCGAGTTGCAGTTTCAGTTGTTCGAGTTCCGCCTTCGCGGTCCGCATGTGCTCGATGGCTTCCTTCTCCGACTGCCACTTCGCCTTCATGCCGGACGACGTTTCCTTAAGGTTCGCGATGCGCTGTTCGATCTCGTGCAAACGTGCTTTCGACTTCTCGTCTTCTTCACGCTGGAGTGCCTGCCGCTCGATTTCGAGCTGGATGATCTCACGCTCCAACTGATCGATCTCCTGTGGCAGCGAATCGATCTCGATGCGCAGCCGTGATGCGGCTTCGTCGATCAGGTCGATGGCCTTGTCAGGCAGGAAACGATCGGTGATGTAGCGATTAGACAGAGTCGCGGCGGCAACGATCGCGGAGTCTTTGATCCGCACGCCGTGATGGACCTCGTACCGCTCTTTCAATCCACGCAGGATCGCGATCGTGTCTTCGACTGTCGGTTCGCCGACGTAGACCTGTTGGAAGCGACGCTCGAGCGCCGCGTCTTTTTCGATGTGTTTCTTGTACTCGTTTAGAGTCGTCGCGCCAACACAGCGTAGTTCGCCACGGGCCAACGCAGGTTTGAGCATGTTCGACGCGTCAATCGCGCCCTCAGCCGCACCTGCGCCAACGAGCGTGTGAAGCTCGTCGATAAAGAGGATGATCTGTCCCTGCGCGTTCTCAATCTCTTTCAAAACTGCTTTAAGGCGGTCTTCAAATTCGCCGCGATACTTCGCGCCGGCGAGCATCGCGCCGAGATCCAGCCCGACCAGCCGTTTATTGCGCAGTGTTTCCGGAACGTCTCCGGAAACGATTCGTTGCGCGAGTCCTTCGACGATTGCCGTTTTACCCACGCCGGGTTCGCCGATCAGTACGGGGTTGTTTTTGGTCCTGCGAGAGAGCACTTGAATCGTGCGTCGAATCTCGTCGTCGCGGCCGATCACCGGATCCAGTTTTCCTTTGCGTGCGAGTTCCGTCAGGTCGCGCGCGTACTTCGAAAGCGCCTGGTAATTCTGTTCGGCGTTTTGATCGGTGATGCGTGAACCGCCGCGCATCTGCTCGATGACCTTTATCAGATCGTCTTTTTTTACGCCGTGCTGCCGGAGGATTTTTCCTGCTTCGCCATCTTTTTCTTCGACGAGTGCAAGCAAGAGCGGTTCGGTGGAGATGAACTCATCCTGAAACTTGTCGGCCTGCTTTTGCGACTCGGTGAATATCTGCGTCAGTCGCGTACTGATGTACTGCTGGCCCCCCTGCACGCGCGGAAAACGAGAGACTGCGGCCTGCGTGTCGTTGAGAACGACGGCCACGTTAGCACCGAGCTTGCCGATCAACGGCCGCACGATGCCTTCAGGTTGTTCGAGCATTGCGACGAGCAGATGCTCCGGCTCAACCTGCTGGTTTTGGTTGCGCTCGGCGAGTTCGATGGCTGATTGAATCGCTTCCTGGGCCCTGAGTGTGAATTT
Source organism: uncultured bacterium (assembly GCA_965649955.1). Taxonomy (GTDB): domain Bacteria; phylum Acidobacteriota; class Blastocatellia; order Pyrinomonadales; family Pyrinomonadaceae; genus PSRF01. The sequence continues at coordinate 3,664 of CBFGMX010000144.1, read as the reverse complement.
GTCTAACCTCATAATTAATAAAGATCCGTGTTAAAGCATCGAACGGGCTCGGCATCCCAAACTGCGACGAGCCCGCTCGCGATTGTTCCTGCCGTCAAAGTTTAGCGCCCGCCAGACGCTTCTTTCGCTTTGCCGGTCTCAGAAGTTGTTTCGATCGTTTTCGGTGTAGAGCCGCTTCCCGTACCACTCACCTGAATGCGACGGGCTTTCGTCTCTTCACGTTTCGGCAACGTTACGCGCAGCACGCCGTTGTTGTATTCGGCAGTCGCGCCTTCGGCGGAAACGGTTTGGGGAAGAGTGAACGAACGAGTGAAAGAGCCGTAGGAGCGCTCGACTCGATGATAGTTGTCGGTTTCGTTCGTCTTCTCAAACTTACGCTCGCCCCGAAGAGTAATCACGTTGTTTTCGATCGAGAGATCGAAGTCCTCCTGGTTCATGCCGGGCAGTTCAGCCTCGAGGACGATCTGGTCCTTGTTCTCGTAGATGTCAACGCTGGGGGCCCACGCACCGCGACCGATGCCTTCGTCGTCAAAAGCGCGGGTCAGATTGGTCGAGAACAGGCGATTCACTTCCTCCTGCAACGTCCGGAGGTCCCGGAAAGGATCGTATCGAACGATACTCATAGCGATTTCTCCTCCTCTTAATATTCCTTGTTCTTTCGGCTCGGTATGAGCGTGACGGCATAATAAAGGTTGAGTGTGGATTTGTCAACCCTAGTGATGGAGCTGGTGAATACGAGGAATATCAGCGTAATTCGGGGTTCTTTACAGGCGGAAGAAGCGTTTGATGGCCGACAAAATGCCGGCGGACGTTTGTGAGACGGCGACTGAGGGATCCGTATGCGACGCGAGCCCCTGCCGGCGTTCGGCCATAATAAAGCTCAGGGATTCGACCAGATCCGGGTTGTTGTCGAAGATCCGTTTCATCGCGGCGTGCCCGATTTCCAGGACCTCGGTTTCCTCCAAGGCGACCACATTTGCTGTCCTTGGCTCGCCAGTGAACAGGGCCATCTCGCCGAAAAAGTCGCCTTCGTTGAGTGTCGCGACAGTCCGCGGGCGGCCGTTGTCGTTGACCTGGACCCGCACCCGTCCGTTATGAACGACGAACATTGACGATCCGGGGTCGCCAGCGCGGATCACCATCTCGCCCGGAGCGAACACGTGTCTGACTGCCGCTTGTGCCAACATCGAGGTCTCCTCGACTGATAACGGGGCAAACAGGTCGACAGCCGAAAGCCGTTCGACTATGGCGCCGCCGTCGCCATCGTGCATCGCGGCCTTGCTGGGCCGCTCGACGAACAGCGTGCGCGTCGGATAAGCGAAGTTTATGCCCGCGCGCCGGAATGCGTACCAGATGCGCTGCCGGACGAGCGCGTCGGTGTCGTTATATTTGGCGTAGTCATCGAGCCAGTACTTCACTTCATAGTCAGGGCCATTGTCGCCGAGATTCCTGATGCGCACGATCGGCGGGACCTTCTCAGAAACATTTTCCGCGCCCCGCACTGCCTCGCGCACGACGTGAATAGTTTTCGCGGGCGAATCAGTGTAGAGCGTGTTGAAGAACACGAGACGCGCGTTGAGGTTGTCGCGAGGGCAGACCTCGATCGGTTCTCTCGCGGCGTTGCTGTTGGCGATCAAGACGACGTGGTTCGTGAACGTGCGGATCTTGATGGCGCGCCAACTGATCTCTTCAACGACTCCGGTATGCCGTTGCGCCCCGACCGTGATCACGTCGCCGACCTGAAACGGCCGATCGGCTTGCAGCGAAATACCGGCGAAAAAGTTTCCCAGCGTGTCCTGTAACGCGAGACCCAGGATAACGCCGAAGATCGCCGAAGTAGTAAACAACGCACCGAGATTTACGTCCGGGAAGAGGAACGTAAACGCAATCAGGAAGAAGATCGTGAACGCAACGATCGTGAAGATGTTCCGGATCAGCGTTGGCGCGTCGATGCGCTTCAGGCGAAAGGCGAGTCCGAAAAAGAGAAAGTTAAGTGCCCGGACGAGCAGGTAGCCAATGATACCGAGCAGGATCAGCTTGACGACACTGATGATCGTGCCCGCCGACGGCGAAGGGTTGGCGCCCATGCGCCCGTGCAACAGTTCTTTGACTTCCGGTTCGAACGACCAAAAAAGAGATGCTGCGAGCACGGCGGCCGCTGACGCAGCCAGGAAGAGAATGATTTTATTAGTGGAACGCGGACGAGACACCGGCACGTATTCCTCCGCAGGATCGGCTTATTCTTTTATCACCGTTATCAATATAAATGCCAGCGAAAGGATCGTGACGACGATTGTGGTCGCCCACGCCAGCACATTGTGCAGGGGGCCATTGACGTGGTTGCCCATCAACTCGCGATCGTTAACCAATCGCAGCACCGCAAAAAGAACAAACGGCAACAGCAAACCGTTGATCACCTGCGTCAGGAGCAACACGCGAATCAGCGGCAAATTTGGAATGACTGCGATCGCCGCGCCGACCGCCACCAGAAATGTGAACGTGCCGAGAAAGATTGGCGCTTCGCGAAAGCTTCGCGATACACCTTTTTCAAATCCCAGCGCTTCACTGATCGAATAGGCAGTGGCGAGTGGTAACACTCCGGCGGCGAGCATCGAAGCCCCAAACAGTCCCAAACCAAACAGCGTTTGCGCATAGCGTCCGGCGAGAGGCCGCAACGCGTGGGCTGCATCCTCCGCGGTCGTCACTTGAATACCGGCTTTGTGAAGAGTTGCCGCGGTCGAAACCACGATGAAGAACACGATGAGAAGCGCGAAGATGGTTCCCGCCCAGACGTCGATCTTGGTCTGTTTGTAGTTGTCGATGGTCACACCTTTTTCGACCACAGACGACTGCACGAACACCTGCATGTAAGGCGAGATCGTCGTACCGATCACGGCGACGAAAGCGAAGAGAAAAGCGTGGTCCATCGTGAACGTTGGTTTGACGAGACCGACGGCAACGGCGCCCCAATCCGGTTTGGAGAGAAAAGCGGAAACGATGTAGCCGAGAAACACGAGCGACATCAACAGGAACGCCCGTTCCACTTTCTTGTACGATCCTTTTACCACCAGCCACCAGATCGCGATCGCGGCCATCGGCACCGTGACAAAGCGGGAAACTCCGAAAAGCTCGGTCGCGGCTGCGATGCCGACAAATTCGGAAACGGTGACGCCGGCGTTTGCCACGAGCAGAGCGAGCATTACCAAAGCGGTCCAGCGCACGCCGAAGCGTTCCCGGATCAGATCGGCGAGTCCTTTGCCGGTGACGGCGCCCATGCGCGCGCACATTTCCTGAACGATACCGAGTGAAATGGTGATTGGAATGAGGAGCCAAAGAAGTGAGTAACCAAACTCCGCGCCGACGGAGGCGAAGGTAGCGATGCCGCCGGCGTCATTGCCGGCGTTTGCGGTGATCATTCCGGGTCCAAGGATGGCAATGTACGCGAGCAGGCGTTTGCGCCGGGCGACGGTTCGGCGCACACCGGAAGCGCCGCGCCGCATTAGACGACGCCCGGCAGCTCGAACTGCTGCTCGTTGTTCTGCCACTTGGAGGTTCTCCGTCGTTCATGTAACCGAAACAGTTTTCCGGCAAAGCCGCAAAGACGCAAAGAAGGGAGATGAACTCACCACCTGCGCTTTGGAACCGAAACAGTTTTCCCGCAAAG
>CBFGMX010000143.1:0-14537 GCA_965649955.1 uncultured bacterium | reverse complement strand
CAAAGTCCTAAGACCAAAGTCCAAAGTCCTAAGACCCAGACCTAAGCTCGGCTGTTACGGCTGAATGTCCTCCTCGCTCACGCGATATTTCTCCTTCTCTTTCTCGCGTTGCAGGAACGGGATTCCTTTTTCCATCCACTCTGCCGCGGGGGCGCCTTTCAGGTAGTGGTCGAAGAATTCCTGAAGACGTCGTGTGTAGTCTTTTTGATTGATACGTTTCCGCAACCCGTGCTTCTCGCCGTTGTAGTTGAACATAAACACCGGCTTGCCCAGCCGCCGCAACGCGAGAAAGTATTCGATGCCCTGATACCACGGCACCGCATCGTCTTCATCGTTGTGCAGCATCAGCAACGGCGTCTCGACTCGATCCGCGCGGAAGATCGGCGAGTTGTCGAGAAAGCGCAACGGATAGTCCCAAAGACTCCCACCGATGCGCGACTGCGAACGTTCATATTGAAACTGGCGCGGCAAACCCGTCCCCCAGCGAATGCCGCTGTACGCGCTCGTCATATTCGCGACCAGCGCACCCGGCGCCGCGGCTTTAAAGCGTTTCGTTTGCGTCACCATGTACGCGATCTGATAACCGCCCCAACTGTGTCCCTGGATGCCAATCGCATCCTCATTCACGAAGCCCTTATCGACGACGGCCTGTATCCCCGGCAGCACGCATTTCAACGCGCTCGCACCCGGATAACCGACCGTGTAGACGATGTCAGGCATGTAGACCAGGTAACCATTGCTCACGTAATACGTCGGGTTGATCGACGTACCTGGACCAGGATTGCGAAACTGGTGCAAACCCTGCGAGAGCCGCTCGTAGATGTAGACGATCATCGGATACTTCTTTTTCGGATCGAAGTTCTCCGGCTTGAGCAATACCCCCTTGAGCGGCACGCCGTCGGTATTTTTGAAACTGACCATCTCCGCGGTGCCCCAGTTGTAAGCTGTGCGTTGAGCGTCGCCGTTGCTGACGCGCTTTAACTCTCGGAAGGTGCTGTTGGTCACCCAGATGTCAGGGAATTGATCGAAGCGCGAGGCACCGACGATGAGCACGTCGGCGTCTTTCGCTTTGACTGGGTTGTTGAAGTCTTTCGACGCCATCAACAGCTTTTGCGGGGCCGCATCGCTGTTGACTTTGTCGCGATAGAACCCGGAGTCGCGTGTCTCCTCATTTTCGGCTTGCAACAGCATCAACTTGTCTGGATCTATCCAGCGCTCACGCGGATCGAGTCGCACGTAACGGAGCGTCGTCTTTTCTTTGCGGCCGACGCCGTCCGTCAGGTTCTTCCGGCGACTGCCGTCGGGCGCGATTTGCCAGATGTCGTATCGATCGTAAATCAGCACGTCGGCATCGTCCCTGGTCCAACCGGCGATGCCGTACGAACCGGGCGTCGCAGGAAGGTCGTTCAACTCGTTGTAGAAGATTGAGTCAATGCCCTTGGTGAGGTTCGTAACCGTGCCGCTGGCGACTGAATACGAGTGCCAATCTTTGCCGTCGAAGTAGAGTGCGTATTTCGCGTTCGGCGAGAGCGAAACGCCGCCGCGTTGTTTTGTAAGCATTGGTTTGCGCGATCCGTCAGCCGTGTTGACGAGGTAGTAGTCGGTGAAACCGGGATCGTAGTCGTTCATCGCGCGATACTTCCGATTGTCGGAACCGATCGCGTAGCTGCCGTCGTTCGACGGCGAGATGCTGTCCATCGACTCGTCCGCGAGTTGGACAAACTTCTGCTCCTTGAAATCGTAAACGGCGCGATACGAGCGGTTGCGTTCCTGCTCGGCGCGTACACGCTGAATCGGCTGCACGTAGTCGTCTTTCCAGTGCCAGAGATCGACGAGTATTTTTTCATCAGCCGGAATCTCTTCGTCCGGATTTCGCTCCGGCTCCGGCGGTGGTGCGGTGCCGAGGAACAAGTGACTGCCGTCGAGAGAAAAACTCAGGTTTGCGCGTTCACTGACGACGAGATCTTTACGAAAGCCGGTTGTAGCGACGGACACGATTTCGCTGGCTTGCGGATCCTTGCGGTTCCAGTGATAGACGCGAAACTTCGGCTGCTTCGCTTCGGCGTCTTCTTTGTCGCTTGTAAAGGCGAGTTGCGTGTTGTCCTCGTCCCAGGTCAGACGTTGATACTTTCCTTTGCCGGTCAGGAGCGTGATGGGCGCACTGTCGCCTTCCGCAGTTGTCACGGCGAACACGCCGTTTGTCTCTTCCTTGCGCGCTGAAGTTGTGAAGACGAGCGTCTTCGCGTCTTTGCTGATGGTGAAGTCGAGGACGTCGCTGAACTTCCGCTCGTTGCCTGTCGAGGTATTTCGCAACATGAGCTCTGTTCCGTATTCTTTCTTTTTCGCTGGCCGGCGAGCTGGTGATTGTTGCGGGCGTGGCGACTCTGCCGGCGACGGAGTTGTTTCCGGCGATTGAACCGGTGGCGCGGTTCGCGTCCCGGATTCAGTGGCTTGCGTGCTCGGCGTTGCCGGACCAGTCGGCTTCTCTTCGGGTTTCGGTTTCTCTTCGGGTTTAGCCTCCAACTGGTAAGCTACGAAACCGCCAACGTCTTCCGGTACGCGGAACGTCTTCACGCGCTCGATGCGCGTCACGGTCCCGTCTGCAAGATTCATTATCGCGAGGCCGTTTTTCGGCATGTCCTCGGGCCGCTTCTTCTCTTTCTTCGCCTTGTTCAGTTCGGCTTTCGTCGGCTCCGTGCCGAAGACGACAAACCGAGTGTCCGCCGTGAACACAGGTCGCAATAGCCGCGCCTGCTCGGCTTGAAACTCTGCGACGTTAGCACCCGGATCGTCCGGCGGGGGAACCGGCGGTCGATACCCGCGCGGCGCACGCCACTCCACTCCCGTTGTGACGTTTCGGACGATGATCTCGCCATCGCCGTCCTGCGGCATGTACGCGTAAGCAACGAACTTGCCGTCTCGCGAAATCTGCGGCGCCTGGATCGATCGCCACGAGTCGTAATCGTTATGGTTGAGTGGACGTTTCGCGGAAGCTGGAGCGGTCTGTTGGGCTTGAGCACCCAGAGTTGTCACCAACAGAACGACGGCGCAGAGAAACGAGACGGGTCGTTGGGCTTTCATGACGTCACCTCACAGGTTGTGGGAATCTTTGCTGAAGACGAGGCGGTGAGTTTAACACGGATGACACGAATTTGAGGATTTTATCCGTGTCATCCGTGGTTTGGTTTAGGGCTAGAAGAACAACGTGTAAAGCAGCCGGTTCGGTGAGCCGGTACCCGCGTTCGTGACGACGTTCGCCGTCGCGTTGTTGACTAGCGCGTTACGAATGGTGGCCGCTGAGGCTGACGGGTTGGCCTGCTTGTAAAGTGCAGCCGCCCCGGCAACGTGCGGTGAAGCCATCGACGTACCGCTCAGGGTCGCCGTCGCCGTGTTTGAAGTGGACCACGCCGACAGGATTCCGGAACCTGGTGCGAATAGATCGAGACAGGAACCGAAGTTCGAGAATGATGAACGGGCGTCGGTGGTCGTCGTTGAACCGACGGTGATCGCATTCGCCGCACGGGCCGGTGACGAGTTGCACGCATTCGCGTTGCTGTTACCCGCGGCAACCGCTATCGCCACGCCCGCGTTCGAAAGGTTGTTGACCGCGGTGTCGAGAGCGCTTGAAGCGCCGCCGCCAAGGCTCATGTTAGCCACCGCGGGAGCGATGTGATTCAAACGAACCCAGTCAACGCCGGAGATCACGCCCGAGTTGGAACCCGATCCGGAACAGTTGAGCACGCGCACGCCACGGGGCAATGAGCTCTTGGCTACGCCGTAGGTTGAACCGCCGACAGTGCCGGCGACGTGTGTGCCGTGGCCGTTACAGTCCTGACCACTGCCGCCGAAGGCGTCGAAAACGTTCGAAGCACGTCCGCCGAACTGGGTATGCGCCGTTCGGATGCCCGTGTCGATGACGTAGACGCGAACGCCGGCGCCCGTCCAGTTGAAGGTGTACGTAGCGTTTAACGGACGATTGCGCTGGTCGATGCGATCGAGTCCCCATGGCGGATTCGATTGCGTGGCGTCGGCGGTGACGATGCTGTCTTCTTCTACAAACTTGACTCTGAAGTCGTTGCTCAGAGCTTCCGCTTGCGCTTCAGTCATCTCGACGGCAAAGCCATTAAGAGCATGTTGATAAACGGCCTTGAGTCTTCCGCCATGGCTCGTCGCGAGTTCTGACGCGATGTAGGGCGAGATCGAAAAGGGTCCTCTTTCTCCTACGACAGTGTCGTCGAGTACGACGATGTAACTGTTCTCGATCTTGTTTGCGCTTTTGCGGAGCTTATCTTTCTTCGCCTCGGTGGTGCGCACGGGTGCGAACATGAAGAGCGCCGCGCAAAGGCCTGCCAAAACAAGTAACGCGTAAGTCTTTTTCATCTTTTCTCCTCCAGATTAGAAAGTAAGGGTGGGTGGGGGTTCCAAGGCCCGCGCACAGATCGAGCGGGCGCAACACTGCCGGTGCAGATTCTTGCGAACAGCAATGGCATACACATGGCAACGACTCGCAAGGGCGGATGTACGACCTGATATGCGAATCCGCCGGTCAAGCACGGATGCGCTTACCAGAATCTGTAGGGAGAATTCGTTTCTTTTTGCTTCGGGAGGTACTTGTTCTGGGACAGAGGCGCGACAGTATATCCGTGTTTCTGTTTGATGTCTACGAAGAATCAACGAGAGGTAATCCCGCGTTGTTCATCTGTGTTTCTCTGCGGGACGACCTCAAATAGAGGCGGATTTTGGGGAAAGCACGAATGAAAGCACCGATCCTTGCAAGTAGTTCCTTGGTAATGGCATGATATGGCCCGTTAATCCCTTCTCTCGCGCATCAACGGTGATGCGCCCCGTGCCTCGGTGAGTTGGCGGCGGCGTTTTTGGATGATACGAGAGCAGGCTGGCCTAAACTACAGAAGCCGCTCATTATTGAGCATCCGAAACAGAGCTTTCGCTGCTACCGTTACAACGGAGCCCACTTCGCGAATTCAGAGCTTCTTTCAGACTCCTGAGCAACAGGAGAGGAGCATAAATGTCCATGAAACTTTACGTAGGCAATCTCGCCTTTCAAACCTCCAGCGAGGATTTGCAGCAGTTGTTCGCGCAGGCCGGTACTGTCCAGTCAGCGTCAGTGATTGAAGACCGCGACACTGGTCGTTCACGCGGCTTTGGCTTCGTCGAAATGGCTTCCAAGGAAGAAGGTGAAAGCGCGATTTCACAGTTCAACGGGAAGGAATTCAACGGCCGCAATCTGACGGTCAACGAGGCTCGTCCGCGCGAAGATCGCGGTGGTAATCGTGGTGGTGGTGGCCGTGGTGGTTACGGTGGCGGTGGTAACCGTGGCGGCGGCGGTGGTCGTGGTGGGTATGGCGGTGGCGGTAACCGCGGTGGTGGTGGTGGTTACGGCAATCGCGAACCCCGCTGGTAGTTTCTTACTGGCGTAGCGCAAGCGGGAAACACGCAGAAAGGGAATTTGAAGAATTTCCTTTTGCACTCGCTTCGCGCAAAGCGGGAGACACGTAGAAAGGAAACTCAAAGAGTTTCTTTGTCACTGGTGTTGCTCAACACGGAAGATGGAGAGGACGAAGATGGATAAGCCGGTATTTACTGTTGGCGAGCGTGTCGAGAAACTTTGTGTGGTGTGTAACGAGGTGCGCGGCCACGTCGTCGTCTCCGTCACCAAGCGCGGACAAATCTCACGTGTAAGTTGTCCGAAGTGCGGTCAGCGCAGCGCATTCAAGAGCGGCGTCGCGGCCGATGCCGTTGCGTCGCGATCGGCCGCCAAGGCGGGCGCGCCTTACGATCGCACGCGCACGTATCGCGCGGGCCAGTCAATGATGCATCCCACATTCGGCCTGGGCGAAGTTACGAAGGTCATCGAACCAGGGAAGATCGACGTGCTGTTTGCAGACCGCATGCGGCGGTTAATCCACTCGCTGCCCGCATCCGAGTAACAAGCATTTTCAGATAGGACCAAACACAACCAAACCCACATGAGCATAGATGCTGTTGTCGTTCGCCGTGCGGCGTTACTGACACTGGCGGCGCTATTAAGTCTCTTCTTTACATCAGAATCACTTGCACAAAACGGAGTCACCTCTGAACTGATTCTGCGTGACTGGCTTGCGCTCGACGCTCCACCCGGGTGGGAGCATCGCGCGACCGACGTCATCATGCGGAGGATGCCAGGCTGGCAACGCGATGCGCTCGGCAACCTGATCCTGCGCAAAGGCAGCGGCAGTCCGCGCCGCGTCGTGGCATGCGCGCTTGATCGTCCGGGCTTCGCCGTGACGGAGATCACTGAAGAGGGCTATTTGCGTCTGCGCGAAGTGGGAGCCGGACGCCAACATCCACTCTGGCACCAGTTTCACGAAGGACAGCGGCTAAGGGTGCTGACGCGGAACGGCGTCGTACCCGCCGTCGCGATTGTCAAGAGCACGCACCTGCAACGCGGCCGAGCACCCGCGCCCGTTACCACGCTCGACGACCTTTGGGTCGATGTTGGCGCTACATCGAAAGCGGACGTTCGCCGGCTCGGAATCCAGTTGCTTGATCCGGCTGTGCGCGAAACATCGGGCTGGTCATATGAAGGTTACGTAGCCGGGCACATGGCGGGCGTTCGTGTCGGTTGTGCAGCGTTGGTAACGGCAGCCGCTGGAGAGGTCACGTCTGGCGAGACAATTTTTGTGCTTACCACTTTGCGCAGCTTCGGTCACGATGGTTTGGAAGCAGCATTGCGATCGCTGGGGCGAGTCGATCAGTTGACGTTGATCGATCAAGCGACCGAAGCGGCCGCGACGAGTGCCGTCGCACAGCGCAAAGTTGAGAAGCCGTCGTACCTGCCGGAATCGACTGGCCTCACGTCGCTAACGGTCCTTTCGGGAAGAGTCCGCTTTCCTGGTTCGCTGGTCGAGAGCATGAGTGTTGTCGATGCTAAGGTTTTGCTGGAAGAGGTGGAGAAGATTGGCGGAGTTACTCGACCGAATCGTTCGTTTATGCGTCCTCCGTGGTTGGAGTTGGGTCGCACATCCAACGAGAGCGAGTCGCGGAGTTCGGATTTGTTTTCACCGGATGCCTCTGTGCTCAAGACGCTCGCCGATGTTTATTCCGTTTCCGGCCACGAACACGGTGTTCGTGAGGCGGTGATTGCCGCGCTGCCCGAGTGGGCGCGTTCGCGAGCGCGCACTGACGCTGAAGGAAACCTGATCGTCGAAGCTGGACCCGATCGGGATCCGGTGATGTTCATCGCTCACCTCGACGAGGTCGGCTTCGAAGTGTCAAACGTTGCTGCCGACGGAACCGTCTCGCTGCGCACGCGTGGCGGACTCTTTCCTTCACTCTGGGAAGGGCAGCCAGCACTGCTCCATTTCGATCCACCGAAAAACAATGAGCGCGCGAGGGCGCCTCTGCAAGGCGTCTTCGTGCCACGCGACACCGCTACGACAAAACAACCCGAAGCATTAACCGCCTGGTTTGGTGTTGATGGCGCGGCTTTGAAACAACTCGGCGTTGTCAACGGACTCGCCGTTACTGCCTTCAAAGAAGCGACGCGAATCGGGGCCACGCGATTTACAGCGCGCGCTCTGGACGATCGTGCGGGTTCAACGGCGCTGGTTCTTGCGGCAAGGCGCATCGTCAATCCGGCATCACTAAAGCGCAAAGTGATTCTTGCCTGGTCTGTTCGTGAAGAAACAGGACTCGAAGGGGCGATCGCGATGGGCAAACGGTATGGACCTTCAGTGAAGCGCGTGTTCAGTGTCGACACGCTCGTTTCCTCTGATTCGCCACTGGAGACGACGCGCTTCGCAAACGCGCCGTTGGGCCAGGGCGCCGTGATTCGTGGACTCGACAACGCTTCGGTCGCGCCTCCAGCCGAATTGGATCGCGTCCTGAACATCGCGCGAAACGACAACATTCCGTTGCAGGTCGGCGCGACAAACGGCGGCACTGACGGCTCAGCCTTCATCGGTTACGGCGTGTTGCATGTCGGGTTATCATGGCCTGGACGATACAGTCATTCACCCGTTGAAGTGCTGGATCTCAGAGACTTACGGGCGCTGGAGCGGTTGGTTTACGCGCTCGCCACCGCGCCGTAATTCGTTTTTTATCCGTGAAAATACTTGTCGTTCTACTGCTGTTACTCCCCACACAGGTCTATGCGCAACGAGACCTCACGCGCTACGTGAATCCTTTCGTCGGCACCGGCGGACATGGCCATACGTTTCCCGGCGCGATTGTTCCCTACGGTATGGTCCAACTCAGTCCGGACACACGCCTGACCGGTTGGGACGGTTGCTCGGGTTACCACTATTCCGATTCGATTGTTTACGGATTCAGTCACACGCATCTGAGTGGGACCGGCATCTCCGATTATGGCGACGTGTTGTTGATGCCGGCTGTGGGCCAGCGCAAACAGAATTATACGTCGCGCTTCAGTCATCAAAACGAAAGAGCGTCGCCGGGTTTCTACTCGGTGCGCCTCGACGATGACAACATCTTCGTTGAATTGACGGCAACCGCGCGCGCCGGAATGCATCGCTACACGTTTCCCTCGACAAACGAAGCAAACATTGTTCTGGACCTCGCACATCGCGACAAAGTGCTGGGTTCGGATCTGAAAGTCAGTGGTTCAACAACCGTGCTTGGCTGGCGCAGATCGCAAGCCTGGGCGCGAGATCAGATTGTGTATTTCGCGATCGAGTTTTCACAGCCGTTTCGCGAACACGAATTCGATAATCTAAAGGGCTTCTTCCGGTTCGACGCACGGAATGGAAAACCAATTCTCGTGCGCGTGGGTATCTCCGCCGTGAGCACCGATGGCGCGCTGCGCAACCTTCGCGCGGAGATCGACCACTGGGATTTCGACAAGATAAAAGCCGGCGCGGTCGCCGCATGGAACCGTGAACTCAGCAAGGTCACGGTCACTGGCGGAACCGACGCCCAGCTCACGAACCTTTACACCGGTCTTTATCACGCGATGACCGCGCCGAACCTGTTCATGGACGTGGACGGCCACTACCGCGGGCGCGACTTCAGGATCCACAAGGCGGATGATTTCGTTAACTACACCGTCTTTTCTTTGTGGGACACGTTTCGCGCCGCCCATCCGCTTTACACGATCATCGACACCAAACGCACCCGCGATTTCATCAGGACTTTCCTCACGCAGTATGAACAGGGCGGACGTCTGCCCGTTTGGGAACTGGCAGCCAACGAGACGGATACGATGATCGGCTATCACGCCGTGTCCGTGATCGCCGACGCCGCCGCGAAAGGCATCGGCGGCTTCGATCTCAAGAAAGCGTTTGCAGCGATGAAGCACAGCGCCGAGTTACGCCATTACGGTCTCGGCGCCTATATCGACCACGGGTTCATCAGCACCGAAGATGAACGCGAGTCAGTCTCGAAAGTGCTCGAGTACGCTTACGACGACTGGTGCATCGCGGAAGTCGCGCGCATGCTCGGCGAGACCGCCGACTACCACCGCTACCTTGCACGCGCGCAGTCGTACAAAAACGTCTTCGACACGCAGACAGGCTTCATGCGCCCGCGAACGAACGGTAACTGGATCGAACCCTTTGATCCACGTGAAGTCACGTTCCATTTCACCGAAGCTAACGCGTGGCAGTACACCTTCTTCGTGCCGCAGGACGTTAATGGCTTAATCGATCGCATGGGAGGGCGCGAAAAGTTTGCGGCCAAGCTCGATCAGATGTTTGAAGCTGAAAGCAGGACCACGGGACGCGAACAGGCGGACATCACCGGTCTGATTGGTCAGTACGCTCACGGAAACGAGCCGAGCCACCACATGGCGTATCTCTACAACTACGCCGGTCAGCCGTGGAAGACGCAGTTTCGCGTGCGCCAGATTATGGACCAGTTTTACAAACCGACGCCTGACGGGTTGATCGGCAATGAAGACTGCGGGCAGATGTCGGCGTGGTACGTGTTGAGTGCCGCGGGTTTTTATCCGGTGACGCCCGGCTCGACGATCTACGCGATCGGAACCCCGCTGTTTCCCGAAGTTCGGTTCAGTCTCGAGAACGGGCGCTCATTTACCGTGCGCGCTCGCAATGTGTCCGCTCAAAATATCTACATTCAATCGGCAAAACTAAACGGTAGGCCGTATCGGAAATCGTATCTGGATCACGTTGATCTGATGGCAGGCGGCGAGCTGATCTTTGATATGGGACCGCGTCCGAATAGCCGTTGGGGAGTTGGACCAGGTAACGAACCCGTGTCACGCATCAACGGCGCATCGATTGTTCCCGTGCCGGTTATTAAAAGTGCAGGGAAGACTTTCAGAAACAGTCAGACGATCGAAATGCGTGCAATTGGAGATGCGAACTCGATCCACTACACCACCGACGGTTCGCAACCGACTACGAGGTCGCCGCGATTCACGAAGCCATTCGCGATCGATCAGACGATGACGGTGAAAGCCATTGCCGTTGACCAGGGACGACAGAGCCGTGTTGCCACGGCGAAGTTTCACCGCATCCCGCACGACTGGAAACTCACTTTGCTTTCGAAGTACAGCTCACAATATCCCGGCGGCGGAGACTTTGCGCTCATCGACGGCATTCGCGGCACGACAAACTGGAGCGGCGGCGCATGGCAGGGCTACTGGGGCAAGGACCTTGTCGCCGTCGTGGATCTCGGTCAGCCGCAGATGATTTCGAAGCTCGGCGCCGGCTTTTTGCAGGATGCGGGTTCGTGGATCTGGATGCCGCGCACGGTCAGTTTCGAGCTATCCCTGGACGGGCAGCGTTTCGTGCCCGTCTTGAGCATCCCGAACGATGTTCCCGACGGGTCCAATCCCGCGTTCAGCGTCGGTACGCTGGCAAAAGAGTTCGTTAAAAACATAACGCGCCAAGAGGCGCGTTACGTCCGCATCAGCGCGGTGAACTTCGGCAAGATCCCCGCGTGGCACCCCGGCCACGGCGGCGACGCGTGGATCTTTGCCGACGAGATCATTATCGAATAATCAGCACTTCACCAGGTTAACTCGAACTCGTAATCTGACGCCCCGCCACGCGGATCCTTGATCCTGATAACGGCAGCGAAGTTGTTCTCGCGCGAGGGTTGTTCCTCGATGTAAATCTCGCCGCGCGACCTCTTCACGGTTAACCGCACGGTGACTCGACGTGGTGGCAGCGAAGCCGAGAAATTGGGCTGCGCGTTGTAATAAGGTGTTCCGCCGACTGTTTCGACGTCGGCGCGGCCACCGCGAATCACGATCCGCACGTCGTCGTCAACGCGTCCTTTCCACGTCATGCGCCCACCGCGTCCGCTGTCTGGTCCCTGATTGCCTCCCCCGCCGCCGCTGCTCGAATCGACGTCGAGATCGCGTGCCAGATCGTTCAGCGTTCGTTGCACGTTGAACCACGCGGTGCGCTGCTGGTTGGTGCGCTCGACCGAGCGCGCGACCTCTTGCATTATGCCGTATGCATCCCGCAGGTCCTGATTGCGGCGACGGTCCACGACCATGCGATAAAAAATCCGCGCCGAGGCCGCGAACTGTTGCGACAACATCACCGCTTCGACGTCGCTTCGGCTGCTGCGAAACGAGCTGGTGTAGCTGCTGTATGTCGTATCGGCAAACGCGTCGGCGTCGCGCGAGAGCCGCTCGGCGGAGTCGGTAAGTCTATTTGCTTGACCAAACTGGGCCGGCGCGGGTTGGGCGACGAAGAACAGGGCTGCAAGGGCGATCAAAACTCGTGTGATCCTCATGGGACCTCCTGAAGTGACGTTATCGGAACCTCTCAACGCTTGATACCAACCATACCTCTACAATAATGTGTCGCGAGTATTCAAGAGTAATATTCATCAAACCCGACAGGAGCTACGAATGTCAGCTGAAAATAAGCAGAAGATTGAGGGACTTTACGAAGCGTTTGGCCGCGGAGATGTGCCTTTCATCATTGGCGCGATGGATCAGGATATCGAATGGTGGGAAGCGGAGAATTTCATCTACGCTGATAAGAACCCATATCGTGGACCAGAGTCGGTGCTGGCCGGTGTATTCGGCCGCATCATGGCGGAATGGGAGTGGTTTACCGTTACGCCGGAAGAGGTTTTAGACGCGGGAGATTCGGTTGTTGGTCGTGGATACTACGCCGGCAAGTACCGCCAAACGGGTCGTGAGGTGAAGGCGCAGTTCGCGCATGTTTTCAAGTTTCGCGACGGGAAACTGGTGAAGTTTCAGCAGTACACCGACACGGCCCAGTTTCAAAAGGCCGTGTCGGCGTAAAAAGTGAGACGCGGGTTTAGCTCTTGGTCGTAAATCCGCGTTTCTTCATCAGCGCATCGATCTTCGGATCGCGTCCACGGAAAGCGCGATAAGCGTCGGCGGGATCGACCGTGTTGCCCACCGAGAAGACGTTCTTCCGCAGCCGTTCAGCTACCGACTTGTCATAAGGACCCTTGCCTTCGACGAATGCGCCGAACGCATCGGCCGTCAGCACGTCTGACCAGAGATAGCTGTAGTAACCGGCGGAGTAGCCGTCACTCGAAAAAACGTGGAGAAACTGCGGCGTGCGATGCCGCATCACGATCTCCTTCGGCATGCCGAGTTGGGCCAGCGTCTCACGTTCAAATGCATCCGGATCGATCTTTTGATCGCCCGCGAGATGCAGCTTCATGTCAACTAACGCTGCCGAAAGATATTCGACAGTGGCGAAGCCCTGATTGAACGTTGCCGTTCGATTGATCTTGTCGACGAGTTCCTGCGGAATCGGTTTTCCGGTCTGGTAGTGAAGCGCAAAACGCTGCATCACCTGGGGCGTCGACAGCCAGTGCTCCAAAAGCTGCGAGGGAAACTCGACGTAATCGCGTGGGACGGCAGTGCCGGCCACTGACGGGTAGGTTACGTTCGAACTCAGTCCGTGCAATGCATGGCCGAATTCATGAAACATCGTGGTTGCGTCGTCCCACGAGATCAGCACCGGCTCGCCGGGCTTGCCCTTCACGAAGTTTGAGTTGTTGGAAACGATCGTCGTGATCTCGCCGTCGATGCGCTCCTGGGAACGATAAGCGTTCATCCATGCGCCCGAGCGCTTACCCGCCCGCGCATACGGGTCGAAGTACCAAAGTCCGATGTGACGCTTGCTGGTCTTATCGGTAACTTCCCAGACGCGAATGTCGGGATGGGCCACTGGAACGTTCGTTACCGGCGTGAAATTGAAGTTGAAGAGTTCACCGGCGACCCAGAAAATCCCTTCACGGAGTTTCTCGAGCTGGAGATACGGTTTGATCTCGTTCTGGTCCAGATCGAATTTCGCTTTGCGGACTTTCTCCATGTAGTAGCGATAGTCCCAGGGCTCGATCTTGATCTTCGCGCCTTCCTTGTCGGCGAGCGCCTGCATGTCGGCAACTTCCTCGTGGACGCGGGCGACCGACGGTTTCCAGACAGCTTCCATCAACTCGAGCGCGCGCTCGGGCGTTTTGGCCATCGAGTTTTCCAGGCGCCAGTGAGCATGAGTTTTGTAACCGAGCAGCTTGGCGCGTTCGGCGCGAAGTTGCAGGATCTCGGTAATGATCGCGTTGTTGTCGTGTTCGCCGCCGTTGTCGCCGCGATTCACAAACATGCGCCACGCTTTTTCGCGCAGGTCGCGGCGGTCGGAGTAAGTCAGGAACGGATCGATCGACGAGCGAGTGTTCATGATTACCCACGCACCCGGTTGTTTCTTCGACTCGGCTGCGGTCTTCGCGGCATCGCGCAACGACTGCGGTAATCCGGCGAGCTCCTCTTCGCTGTTCAGCACGATGAACTGGTCTGTCTCTTCGGCGAGTACGTTCTGACTGAACCTGGTAAATAGACCAGCGAGTTGTTGATTGATCTGCGAGAGCCGCTTCTTTGCTTCGGGCGACAGACGCGCGCCGGCGCGCACGAAGTTGGTGTAGTAAAGCCAGGCGACGCGTTGTTGCTCGGGCGTCAGACGCGCTTTCGCCGGCGAGTTGTAAACGGCATCGATGCGTTTAAAGAGTGGTTCGTTCTGCGTAATTTGATCGTTGAAAGCGGCCAGGCGCGGAGCCATTTCACGTTGCACGGCCTGGTATTCCGGAGTAGCCATCGTCGCTCCCCATACTCCGTACACCGTGGTTACGCGGTCGAACGTTCCGCCGGAGCGTTCGAGTGCGGCGATGGTGTTTTGGAAATCCGGTGGAGCCGGGTTCTTAGCGATCACGTCGATCTCGGCGAGCTGTTCCGCCATGGCAGCTTCGAGTGCGGGCTTGAAGAGCGGAATCTGCACGCGGTCAAACGGCGGGACGCCGCCGTACGGACCTTCCCACTTCTTCAACAGCGGGTTTTCGTTTGTCGAGGGTTCAGGTTCAGCGTTCATCGCATTGGTATGACGGGCAGTTTTAACGACAACGACCGAGACGATCGTTGTGATAAGAGCGAGCAGCACAAAACTGCGAACATTAAGAGCGCGCATAGTTAACTTCCTATCAGTTGATTTCGCGACGGTAGTGGCCGCCGGGAGAGTTACCGCAAGCTGTTTAGTATATTGGCGCGAGGACGGGGTTGTACAGCAAGG
>CBFGMX010000142.1:0-14570 GCA_965649955.1 uncultured bacterium | reverse complement strand
TCGCTTACGTGCTCCTGCGTCTGATCAAGACCGGAAACACAAAACTCTGGCTCGCCTTCGGAGCGATTGCGGGGGTCGGTCTGCTAACGAAATACTCGATCGTGTTCTTCGCCTCGGCGTTGATTCTCGGCGTTCTCCTAACGCGACAGCGTAAGGTTCTATTCACACCGTGGATCGTCGCGGGCGGCGCAATCGCGTTTCTAATATTCCTGCCAAACCTGATCTGGAACATCCAACATAACTGGCCGTTTCTGGAGTTGATGCGAAATATTCGCGAAACCGGAAAAGACGTGGTCCTATCGCCGGGCATGTACCTCGTGCAACAAATTCTAATGATGAACCCGGCAAGTTTTCCGTTCTGGTTTGGCGGTCTGCTGTTTTATTTCTTTTCGCACGACACAAAGAACTATCGCGCATTCGGTTGGACATTTGTTATCACCATCGCGCTGTTCCTGATCACACACGGAAAGGACTACTACTCAGCGCCGGCGTATGTGATTGTCTTAGCGGCGGGAGCAGTCGCAGCGGAACGTTTGTTCGAAAAATCGGCGCGTTACAGATGGAGGACGCTGTTGCGAACGGCTTGCTTGGTCTGGTTAATGCTCGGCGTGTTACCACTGCTGCCACTCGTCTTACCGGTGTTGCCGATCGAAACTTTCCTGCGTTACCAGTCTCGTCTGCCATTTGAAGTACCGAAAACAGAGACGAGCTTTGTCGGTGAAACATTGCCGCAGTACTACGCCGACGAATTCCCCTGGCCGGGGCTCGTCGCCGAGGTGGCGCGCGTCTATCATTCACTCACGCCGGAGGAACAAAAGCGGGCCGCTATTTACGGCACGAACTATGGTCAGGCGGCAGCAGTCGATTTTTTTGGACCACAGTACGGCTTACCGAAAGCAATCAGTGGGCACCAGAACTACTATCTCTGGGGACCTCGTCATTACACGGGCGACATCGTGATTCTGATGGGCGAAGAAGAGAGCGAGGCGCGCGAACACTTCGAATCCGTAACCGTGGCCGCAACGCTCAACAATCCGTACGCCTACCGTTACGAGAACCGTCCCATTCTTTTGTGCAGAGGGTTGAAATGGGACTTGCAGTCGGAATGGTCCAGGGTGAAGAACTGGCGTTGAATTCGTCCAGTGAGTTAAGCCGTCCGCACGCTCGCGATTATCTACTTTGTGTTTGTGTAACTTGTTTGAAGTCAAACAATTACGGCGGCGCCAATAAAAACTGGGTCGCCGCCGTAACGAGCACCGCGCTCTAAAATCGAGGTTAGAAGCTGAACCGGATCTGCGCGTCGATGCGTCGATTGTACGCTCCGCCACCGCCACCAAATCCACCAAAGCCGCCACTCGTCGAAGTCGACTGTCCAAACAAACTCGATCCGATGTTGCCGATCGGGTTATTGAAGTTCACATGGTTCAAAATGTTGTTGAAGTTCAGCGAGAACGTCAGGTTGTAGCGGCCATTAGCGCCGCCGCCACCAAAACCACCGCCACCCGGTCCGCCAAAACCACCACGGCCACCACCGCCAGGACCACCCGGTCCACCGCCACCCGGACCACGCATTCCGCCGCCACCCATGATCGTGCGCGGGCCACCTTCAGGACGCTGGCCCTGGCCCGGATTCTGTTGGCCCGCGTTGGCGCTGCCACCTTCCGAACCAAACGACCACGTCTTGCTGATGCGCAAGTTTACGTTCGTCGATCCCGGTCCCTGTCCGAAGTTGCGCGGAATCATCACATCGCCCGGCGCAAACGTCAGTTTGAAATTACCAAACGGCGTGCACTTGAAATTGGCGCGGTCATCACAATTGATTCCGGCGGGCGCCAACGAAGGTCGTTCGGTATTGAACGTGTCCCCGTTGATGTCGCGACCGAGAGTGATATTGAACGGACGGCCTGACTGGACGATCACGAAAGGATTCAAGGTGATGCCCCAGTAGGTGCGAATGTTTCCAGTCATCACAAACCGGTGACGAATATCGCCCGACGCGCGGCCATATTCAGTGCTCAAATCATAAGGATTGGCAGGCAGAGTTCCGATTCCGTCGGCATCGCTGTTGCCTTTCGCAAACACGTAATAAGCATTCAACGATGCATTGCGCGTGAACCGGCTGTTGATGTTCACGATGAACTGGTTCTGGTTGTAACGGCCGCTCGACTCGTATTCGAAGATGTTGCAGCGCGTCGCGGGATTAATGTCGGGAGGTATGAAGTCGGCGCAGTTAAGCGGGCGCACACCGCTACTCGGCACACCAGGAATGAACGTGCCCGGCAATGGTGCATTCAACGGCCGCGTGCGCAGCACGTGCAACGTGCGAATGTTGATGTAACTGCTGGCGATCGTGATGTTGTGCGGCAATTGACGCTCTACGCTGATCACGGATTGAAGCGTGTAGGGTGCCTGAAGGTTCTCCGCTAATCGATAAACCGTGCCCGGAACGGCAAACAGCACGAGTTGTTCAGGCGATGGAATCAGCGGGAAGAAGTCGGGATTCTGAACCGTGAACTGCTGTTGATTGACGCCGTTGAAGCGCGTCGCTTGCATCGTCAAGTTCTCGCTCACGCGTTCGTAAAAGACACCATAGCCGCCGCGAATCACCGTCTTCGACTGTTGTCCGCCCGGAGACCAGGCAAATCCAAGACGCGGACCGAAGTTGAAATTGCTGTCGATGTTTTTCTGGTTCTCGTAACGCAGGCCCAGGCTTAGCGTTAAGTTTGGCCGCACTTTCCAGTCGTCCTGGAAGAAGCCACCAAAATCCCACTGCTTCACGTTCGTTTCCGGATTGCCCGTTGACAGACGAAACTGGCTCGCGCCACCGCCGAGAAATCGAATCTGTAGCGGGTCTCGTCCCTGGTCGAGGAAGAGCAGCGTGCGTCGATAACGTTCGATACTAGGAACAACATCGGCACCGGTAATCGCGTCGCCATTCGCGTCGATGTTCGGCGCAATGGCGCCACCGAAGAACGTGTAGGTGCCGCCAAAATTTGACGGCGAGAAGTTTTCGATGCTGACGGAACGGAAGCGCGCGCCAAACTTCATCGAGTGTGGACCATGAACGAACGTAGTGTTGTTGCTCAACTCCCAATCGTTGGTATCGCTGTGCGACTGGCCCACCTGCGATCCGCCGCCGGTGAAAGCGTCCTGCACTTCGAGCGTTGGAATCGAGTTGTCGGCGTCTGACAGGTTTCCGTTGCGTTCAAATTCGAACCGCGTTTCGTTGATGATCGTCTTGTTGATGATCGCCGTTTCCGTAAACTGAATGCTCTGCTCGCTGTTCTCCGTGTCGTACGCGCGCGAAGGCAGTGAAAACCCGCCGACTCCGGCTATGCGCATGTTTTTCGTGTAGTTGTAACGAGCGACCAGCGTGTGGTTCTGGTTGATTTGAAAATCGATTCTGGGACTGAAAGACGTGCGACGGCTGGGTACGGGAACGGTTTCCGTAAAACTGACGATATTGCCATTCGCATCAAGCACCTTGGCGACGATGAGTGTCTCGTCGTCAACGTCGCGCTTGTCGAAGTCAACAAAGAACGAGGCTTTTCCTTTTTTGATTGGACCACCAAAGTTGCCGCCGTACTGGCGTGTCTGAATTGGCGGGCGTGAATCGGCAAACGGGTTCCGGGCGTTCAGCGCGTCGTCGTTGAAATTGAATGAGACCTGGCCGCGAAAGCGATCCGAGCCTGGGCGCGTCAGAATCTCGATGCGGCCGAAACCAAGCCGATCGAATTCGGCGGAGAAAGGATTCGAGTTGATACGAATCTCGCGAATCGAAGCGCGCGGCGGCAAACGGCCACCGGTGAAGCCATCGACAAAGATTTGACCGCCGTTAGGACCAGCGGATGGACCAGCCAGCGCCTGGAGCGCGGCCGCGAGATCGTCCGGATCGTCCGGAAGCGATTCGATGTCTTCGCCCTTCAAAACAACGGCCCCGGCATTGTTCTCAGGCTCAACACTTACTTCGCGACTATCCGCGGCGATCGTGACTTTCTGTTCCTCGATCGCGACTTTCAGCGTGATGTCGAGTTGTTGGGCCCGGCCCACAACCACTTCGACTTCCGCGTTTTCATACATCGCGAAGCCGGCGTTGATCGCCCGAAGTGTGTATTTGCCGGGAGCCAGGCCATTGATCGTGTAGTTGCCCGAATCGTTCGTAACCGTCGATTTTTCCACGCCGCGCGAATCGATCGCTGTGACTGCTGCGCCGACAATGGCGCCGCCCAGTTCGTCCAGCACCTGGCCCCTCAACGAGCCCACGCGCTGCTGCGCACTGGCCAACCCCGTCAGCCCAAATGCGCAGAGGGCAACAGCCAACACTAGTTTTCTCATTTACCGAAGCTCCTTCGAACCGCTTTTGCTAGTTGGCGTGGGTAGACAGCGTTACGCCGCAGCTTGAGACCGAATTTTACCCAAAATGGGCGTAAAGAGTCTGTCAACGGATTGTAAAGTTTTGTCAGTTCTCTAGTATTCGCGATTGACACTTCTTTACGCACGAAAATCGACGGCTGTTGTAGGATTCCGAACGACTTGCCTTAGGTAGTTCTTATGTCTTTCAATCTGGTGCAGCAACCAATGGAACGGGTCCTGGTAATTGACGACGACGTCGGACTTTGCGAGCTGGTCGGAGAGTACCTGGAGCCGGAAGGTTATACCGTCGAAGCTATTCACAACGGCGAACGCGGCGTCGATCGCGCGTTGTCAGACGAACACGACCTCGTGGTCCTTGACGTCATGCTTCCCGGGACCAACGGCTTCGACGTACTGCGACGCATTCGCGCGCGTTCACGCATCCCGGTCCTCATGCTGACTGCACGCGGCGACGACGTCGATCGCATCGTCGGACTGGAAATCGGCGCCGACGATTATCTGCCGAAACCTTTCAACCCCCGTGAACTGGTTGCGCGCATTCGCGCCGTGCTAAGACGCGCGCAACCAGCCGAAGCGACAACCGCGTCGCGCGAGACGATCAAGATCGGCGACATCGAAATGGACAGCAACACCCGCAATGTGCGTCGCGGTTCAGAAGTAATCGAACTCACCGGCGTGGAATACGACCTGCTGGAAATCCTGCTGCGCAACGCGGGCCAGATCGTCAAACGAGAAGATCTCGTGAAGGAAGTTTTGGGACGCGAGTTGTCGCCGTTCGATCGCAGCATCGACATGCACGTGAGTAACCTGCGCAAAAAGTTGGGCCATCAACTGAATGGACTTGAACGCATCAAGACCATTCGCGGCGTCGGCTACATCTACGGCGTTCCGACAGAAAGACCCGAATGAAAATCCCCTTTCGCAGTCTCTACCTGAAGATTTTTATCTGGTTCTGGCTCGCCATGATCGTGATCAACCTCGCGTTCTTCGCGGCCGTGGCGCTGACGCGTCCCACTCCGACTCGACGATCGTGGCGCGACCTGGCCCAGACTGGTCAAAATGCACAAAAGGCTGCTGAGGCGTATGAACAGTCCGGTTCGGCCGCTCTCAATACGGCGCTTCAGGCAACCGAAAAATCTTCAGGCGTCAGTGCGACTTTCTTTGACGAGAACGGACGCGAGTTGTCGGGACGCAACGTTCCGGCGGGCGCCGCGGAGTTGCTTGCAAGATCCACTGAGAGCCGCGATTTGGAATTCAACTTTGCCGGTCCGGGCACGCTGGTCGCGCGTCCCGTGGTAAGTGCAAAAGGCCAGCGGTACACGTACGTCGCGCACATTCCCCGGCCACCATTTCAGAGTCTTTGGCAGACACAAGCGATTCGCTTGCTCATCATTCTCGTAATCGGCGGCATCTTTTGTTACTGGCTGGCACGCTATCTGACGACGCCACTTTTGAAACTTCGCACCACCACCAACCAACTCGCCGAAGGCGATCTCGGCGCACGCGTCGCGACTAACCTCGCAAAGCGTCGTGACGAAGTGGGCGAACTGGGACGCGACTTCAACACGATGGCCGAACGTCTCCAGTCGATGGTCAAAGCGCAGCAGCGCCTGCTCGGCGACATTTCACACGAGCTGCGTTCTCCGCTGGCACGTTTGGGTGTGGCGCTGGGTCTCGCACGGCAGCGTTCCGGAGCCGAAGCGAGTAGCGCACTCGATCGAATCGAGCGTGAGTCAGAGAATCTCAACGAGATGATCAGCCAGTTGCTCACGTTGACGAGGCTCGAAAGTGGCACCGACGGCCGCAAACGCAGCGCGGTCGATCTGGACGCACTGGTGCGCGAAGTTTCCGAGGACGCGGACTTCGAGGCGCGCAGTTTGAACCGATCCGTGCAGGTGGTTGCGAGCGACAAGTGTTCGATCAACGGCGTCGAGGATCTGTTGCGCAGCGCGGTCGAGAATGTGGTGCGTAACGCGGTCCGGTTTACGCCGGAAGGGACAGCAGTCGAAGTTGCGCTGCGGAAGCAGAATGGGTCTGGCGACAACTTCGCCGTCATCAGCGTGCGCGATCGTGGCAACGGCGTGCCCGCCGAATCACTCGAGAAGATCTTTCGACCCTTCTACCGCACTGAAGACGCGCGCGATCGACAGAGTGGCGGCGGCACCGGTCTGGGCCTCGCAATTACCGAACGCGCGGTGCGAATGCATGGCGGGACGGTCCACGCTGCCAACTCACCCGAAGGCGGACTGGCAGTCGAGATGCGTTTCCACCTGCCTTCCGCGAATTGATCGTCAAATCGTTTCTTCTTTCCGTTTTCTTCGCCGTCTCAACGTCATCTCCACAAACCTTACGACGAGTATCCAAATCAACGCGGCAGCGAATCCGGCGATGACGTCGGTCGTGTGGTGAACGCCGAGATAGATCCGCGACAAGCCGATCACCACGAACGTCGTTACGCAAACGATCCACACCAAAACTCTCGCTCGCCGGCGCTTGATGCGAGCGGTGATGATGGCGGCGAATGCGCCAAAGAAACACGCACTCGTAAGCGAGTGACCGCTGGGGAAGCTGTACGACTCCGGCGGCAACAGATCGAAGAACGGAACCGGACGCGTTCGTTTGAATGCGAGCTTGAGAGTTATGTTCAAGGCTGACGCCCCGATCATCGTGGCGGCGATGAGTTTTGCTTCTCGTCCCCACTTGCGCATCGCAAACCAGACGATAACGCCCGCCGTCGCCAGCGTCAGAAAAATCGTCGATCCGAGAAACGAGACGCCGCGCATCGCCGTCGTCATTGCCGGCGACGCAAGTTGATGGACGGCGCCGCGCGTGGCTTCGTCAAACTGTCGCGTCTCGCCGTCGAGCACCTCGTCTGTCAGCCAGCCGAAAAACACGAGCGTGCCGATTGCTGCCGCGAGACCCAGCAACAGTGAAACGCTAATGAACTCGAACAAACGCTTTTTGTTTGTCGTCATAGTCCGCAGTGGCTATAGTGTCACACCGGTGTCCACGTCTGGATCAAGGCGAAAGTTTCTCAAAAAAATCGGAAGCGCTGCGGTTGCGAGTGCCCTGCCACGTGTGGCAATGGGCAACACGGCGGCGCCGCCTTCGGTTGCCGTCTTTTGGGAGCCGGCCTTTCCCTCGATCCAGGGCTGCGGTGTCACGCGTGACATTCTGCAACAGGCGCTCAGAAGTTTCACAGTTCAATATCTCTCCGAACGGGAATTGATTGCCCGCCTTAACACTGATCGCTTCGATCTGTTTATAAATCCGTTCGGATCCGCATTCCCGAAACGCGCGTGGCCCGCGTTGTTGAAGTATTTGCAAGGCGGCGGCAATTGGATGAACCTCGGCGGCGTGCCGCTGTCACGGCCCGTTGTGCGCGCCGGTGGGTCGTGGCGCGTCGAATCACATCAAACGTCGTATCACAAACGGCTCGGCATTACACATTCGTTTCCCGTCACCGGTTTCTCGACGACTCGCCCTGTCATCGAAGAAGCTTACGAGCTTTACCTCCGAATGAGTTCGACCAGCAGCGAACCGGATGAGGCGGGTAGCGACGGTCCGCGTGAAGCGAATCTCGAGCCGGTGATAATTTCGTTTCAAACCGGACCGAGACCACGCGCTGCGCCAATCCTTCAGATCGATCGTTTGCTCGCCGAGTTTGCCGGCGGACGGTGGGTACTGGCGAACTTCCGCGGCGTCATCGACGCGGACGCAGTGAACAACCTCGCCGAAATAGCGGCGCAGGGTGCAAGCGAATTCGTGGTCAGAAGTAGTTTCGCCTGCTATCGCGAGGGCGAACTACCGTCGATAAGTGCACGCGTACACCGGCCCAAAGGCGATCTTGAAAAACTGCTGAACGGCGACTGCCATTTCACGATCTTCAGTGCTTCCTCCGAAATTATTTGGAAATCGACGATTGCGTTACACAGTGAAGGCACTCACGCTGCCGGATCGATCGATGTTCCGCGTTCGATCAAGTTTGCGCCGGGCCTGTATACCATTCAGAGTCGTTTATCTCTGAAGTCCACTATTGATGGACGGCCTTCCGATCGCGAGTACGAGTCAGGCTTCTGGTTTTACGACGAGGCATTGATCACGCGCGGCAAACCGTTGACCGTCGACAATCATTTCTTCTATCGCGACGGCCAAGTGTTTCCTGTTACGGGCACGACCTACATGGCGTCTGACGTTCATCGTCGCTTTCTTTTCGATCCGAACCCGGCCGTTTGGGATCGCGATTTCAAAGGTATGCAGCAGGCGGGCGTGAACATGGTCCGCACCGGCATTTGGACCGGTTGGAAGAAGTACATGCCGTCGGTAGGAAAAGTAGACGAAGGCGTGTTGCGTGCCTTCGACGCGTTCCTGTTGACCGCGCACAAGTACGACATTCCGGTCATCTTCACGTTCTTCGCGTTTCTTCCGGAAACGTGGGGTGGACTGAACGCCTATCTCGATCCGCGCGCGGTCAAAGCGCAGCAGGAATTCATCGCAGCGTTTACGAAGCGTTATCCGCGAGTCGACGACGTGCTTTGGGATTTCATTAACGAGCCGTCGTTCTGCTCGCCGAAACATCTTTGGAGCTGCCGGCCCAACTACGACGAATACGAAAAAGCCGCGTGGAAACGGTGGTTGAAAGACCGCTACCCTGCATCGAGCGACGAAGAACGGATCATTCGTCTCCAACAACTTTGGCGCACGACCGCTGACGATCCTTTCGATCTTCCGCAGCACAAGGATTTCGAAAGCGTCCACCTGATCGACGATCGTCAACCGCTCAAGACGCTCGATTATCGTCTCTTCGCGCAGGACGTGTTCATTGGCTGGACGCGACAGATGACCGAGGCCGTCAGGAGTAATGGCAATGCACAGCAACTGATCACCGTGGGCCAGGACGAAGCGGGTTTGGGCGACAGTCCGAACATCCAATTCTTCGCACGCGAAGTAGATTTCACTTCCCTGCACAACTGGTGGGCCAACGACGATCTCGTTTGGGACAGTGTGCTTGCGAAGACGCCTTCGAAGTTGAGTTTGATGGAAGAAACCGGCGTCATGTTCTACGAGAAGGCTGACGCCGACGCGCCGTGGAGATCGGAAGAGGAAGTTAGTCACTTACTCGAGCGCAAAATGGCGATCTCCCTGGCCGTCGATGGCGCGGGGTTTATCGAGTGGGTGTGGAATACGAATCCTTACATGAACTCCACGAATGAAGTCGGCATCGGGTTTCATCGCGTCGATGGCACGGCCAAGCCTGAGCTCGAGCCGTTTCTGGCGATCGCGAAGTTCATGGGCGAACACGGCCGATTGCTGCGACAGCGCCAGGCGGAACCGGTTGTGATGGTGATTCCGCACTCGCAAATGTTTTCGCCGCGCAGTTTTGCCCACGATGCAACGCGTCGGTGTGTTCGAGCGATGTACTACCACTGCGGTGTGCCGTTGCAAGCTGTCAGCGAATACACAATTTCCGACTACTCGTTGAACGCGAAGTTGATCATCGTCCCGTCGCCTTGTGTGTTGACCGAAAAATGCTGGGAATCGCTGCTTTCGGCGTGCAGGCGAGGCGTAACGGTCGCGATCTCAGGAGTGATCGATGCAGACGATTACGGGTTGCCGGTGGAACGTTCGAGACTGTTCAATGTCACGCCGGCGACTGAATCCGTTTCACAATCGGAAGCGATATCGATCGGTTTACAAGTGTTCACGACTCGCTTCGAAGGCGAGAAGATGCAACGCGTCGAAAAGGCCGTGGCCCCGGGCTCCCGCATACTCACGCAACCTTACGGCCTGGGACAATTCATCTGGAGTCCGTTGCCGCTCGAACTCGGCGATTCAATGGGTGCGGTTGTGGCTTTCTACAAGTACGCGTTGGCGAAGGCCCATATCGCACCGGTGTTCAAAGCTTCGCCACACTCACCATCCGTGCTCGTAATTCCTTCACTGTTTCGTGACGTCATCCTCTACACCTGCATCTCCGAAACTGATCAAGACATGACGATACAAGTCACACATCTCGAAACGCGTACGCGCTTCCGCGTGACCGTACCCTCCGAACGAACTGTCATGGTTTTGCTGGATCGAAAGTCTGGAAAGATCCTTAGTTAAGTCGCTACCGCGTATTGAGGTACGGCCGCATCACTGCATACGCGCGATCCGCCGCAGACGCAACCAGATCGATCGTCGTTCGAAACTCGGCAGCATTCAGCCACGGATCTTTCAGTTGTGCCATGACGATCAAATCGTCGTCTGAATCGATGCAGACGCGAACGTAGTTGAGATCGTAAGAAAGCTTCATCAGCTTTTCCAACGCTTCGGTGGATAGGCGCAGGTCGCGTTTCGGAACCACCACCGCGCCCATGGCAATCGATCCTGGACTGCCGGAGACCATCCCGGCACCGAGGATGATCCGCAGTTGGCCCATCTGCTTGCTCGGAACCAGCAGATACCACGAGTTGGTCTTTACCTTGTGGTACTCCGCTCCTGACTGTCGAAGGAAGTCTTCCACGCGCGCTTCGAAGGCAGCGGCTTGTGCCGAAACAGTCTGCGGCCGTGCGGTTGATTGATCCGGAACGGGCTTTCGATTTTTTGTGTTGGCTTCAGCGGCTGAGGTAGAAAACAGAGTTACGAGAATAAGAAACACGGATCGAATCCTCACGTCTTTCTCCTTCGCGATCGGATTTGCCGACGGATTGGGACCGTCACGGCGGGCATCGTATCAGATTATTCTTATCTCGTACGGTGATTGGGCCGATCTTCGCCGAATGGAGCACTACCGCGCGCATTAGGCCCATATCAATGGGCGTGCTATAGTCGGCGTCGAATCGAGCGTGAGCTCACTCCCTTCCCAGCTTCTCTGGAATCCACCAGTCAATCTGAAGTCTTAGCTCAACAAAAAGGAGCTTACAATTGTCTATTAGCAATGCCCGCTTCAGGATTCGATCCTCGGGCCTGACCGTTCTTTTACTACTTTTCATTTCGCCGAGTGCACTCTTAGCACAACAGAAGGAGATGCCGCTCACGACCTCGAAGGAAGCACTTGCACTGTTCGTGCAGGGTCGTGAAAAAGCAGAAAATCTCGAAGACCCCGGCAACCTGTTTGAACAAGCAATTCAAAAAGATCCCAACTTCGCCATCGCCTACCTATTCGCCGGAAGAACCAACCAGGACTTCAGGAAAAACGTCGAAAAGGCCGCCAGCCTTGTTGATAAAGTCTCGCCCGGAGAAAGGGAGTGGATTCTCGCCGCTAAGGATCAGGCCGAAGGCAATCCGGCAGCGCGGAAAATGCACCTTGAACAACTCCTCAAGCTACACCCGAGCGACAAGCGTGTGCATTCGCAGATGGGCTTTTACTATCGGTCCATTGGCGATGACGCGACTGCTTTAACGCACTTCTTGCACTCCGTCGAGCTCGACAAGGAATACGCCCCGGCCTACAACAATATCGGCTACTCGAACCTCAGCCTGGGCAAGTACGATGACGCAGAACAGGCCTTCAAGACCTACATCAAACTCATTCCGAAGAATCCGAATCCGTACGACTCGTATGCCGAACTGCTAATGAAAACTGGCAAGTTTGATGAGTCCATCAAGCAGTACCAGCGAGCGCTGGCCATTGATCCTACTTTTATCAACTCCTACCGGGGCATTGGTAATAACTACGCCTACAAAGGTGACTATGCGAAAGCGCGTGAATCCTACCAGCTCATGTTCGACAAGGCGTCGGACGACGGGCTGCGGGACTTAGCTCTGCTATCTGCCATGAACTCCTACCTGGCCGAGGGCAAGATGGACAAAGCTTTGGAGGCGAACGAACTCAGGCGCGCGATGGCAGAAAAAGCTGGCGATGACGTTCAGCTGATCGCCGTTCACAATGGCGCCGGAGTCATCCTCGCCGAATCAGGTAAGTTGGAAGACGCAGCCAAACAGTTCGAGAAAGCTGACGAACTCAGAAATGAGCCTTCGGTAGCGCCGGCGGTCAGAGAGAATAGACGCTTCGGCGTGATGCAGAATCGGGCGCGGCTCTCAATCGCTCGGCAGGAATTCGACTCCGCCAGGACTCAGTTAGAAGAGATTAGACAATTCCTTGATTCGCGGAAGAACCGGAATCAGGAGCTGCGCTATAACGAGACCGCTGGATTGCTGGAGCTTGGACAGAAGAACTATGCGAAAGCGTTAGAGTACTTCGCTAAGGCCGATTCCAATGACCCTTACGTCTGGTATTACCAGGCAGTTGCGGAAGAGGGCGCTGGAAATGGAAAGCGTGCAGCCGCACTCTACACAAAGGTGACCACGTGGAACCAGCTCGACGACATGCGCTACGCCCTGGTGCGCTCGCGCGCCATCGCCAGACAGGCTGAGTTAGCCAAACTGCCCAATTAAATGACTAACTTTTGGCAAACGACAGTTGTTTGAGCCAGGAGACCTGTGCGAGCGAGGGCTTGGATCATGCCAAGCCCTCGCTTTTACTTTCCACATTGGGTCGTTCATCAGAAATGACGGCAACGCGAGACGCGAGTGCGATCATGTTTTCTTTTGTCTATCAGATTATTTGTCTATCGCTACAACCATCAATGCAGCGTCATCGCGAAATGTGTTGCCGCAGAATTCTCCAACTGCACTAAAAAGAATCTCTTTCAGATCTTCCGCACTGCGATGCCTGTGGTCGCGCAATATCCCGATTAGTCTGTGTTCACCAAACTGCTCGCCGCTTGCGTCGTTCGCTTCAGTCAGACCATCCGTGAAGAGCACCAGGCGATCGTCGTCGTGCAGTTCTACGCGGTCCTCTGCGTAAGGTGCATCCGGAAACGCGCCGAGCACGCTGCCGCCAGCTTCAAGTCGCACGCACTCGCCGTCGCTGCGCATTAAGAGCGGTGGATTGTGACCGGCATTCGTGAACGCAAGTGTGCGATCGGGAATGTTGACGACGCCGTAGAACGCGGTGATGAACTTATGCAAAGGGATGTTTGCGTAGAGCACATCGTTGAGACGCATGCTCACTTCCGCGGGCGACAGTCGCTGCGATGAGAACGACTTCAGCGACGCCTGAAAATTCGCCATCAACAGCGCCGCCGGCAAGCTCTTACCGACAACATCCGCGACACACAACGCCGCATGCTCATCGTCGATGTTGAAGGCCGCAACATAATCCCCGCCGACTGTGGTTGCGGGTTGCCACTTGATCGCGACCTGGAGACCGGCGCTGGACGAATCAGTGTTTGTCCATTGTGAGTTTGTTAATAGAGTTTCCTGGAGCTCGCGGGCTTCGATCAGTTCGCGTTTGAGTTGCGCGTCGGTCTTTCGGTTGTCCGCGAGTCGATGCAATACGGTTCTTCGTGCGCGCGCATGTTTCACCTGCTTGCGCAACGTTTGCAGCAGGCGCGGGTTTTCCCAGGGCTTTTGCACGAAATCACGAACGCCGCGACGCATCGCTTCGACGGCGAGATCGACCGAAGCCCACGCCGTCATGACAACGATTGGGAGCGAAGGGTCGAGTGCCTGAATGCGTGAGATGAGATCGAGGCCTTCACGTCCGCTGGTCGTGTCGCGGGCGTAGTTTAGGTCGATGAGGACGACATCAAACTGCGAGCGCTCGATGGCGTCGAGCACGGCGGCCGGCGACGACACGGTCTCCGGCTCGTACCCATCGCTCTTCAGCAGCAGACGGAGAGCCGTAAGTATGTCCGGCTCGTCGTCGGCAATGAGCGTGCGCGGATGATGCGGAACGATTGGGTGCTGGGGGAGGCTTGTAGTTGTAGGCTGAAGGGTAACCACGTTCGTTCACCGATGTGTTTGGTTATTGAGATCGTTTGTTAATGGGATTCCTTTGTTACTTGGAATCCGTTTGTTAGTCGGATGGGAATCCGAATTCTTGTTGCGACTAACTATTTTCCGCGTTTGTGAGGAAACAAAGCGTGTGCCAGCGCGCGCAGCGGGGTTAATTGGAAAAACCTGCGGCTCACGTGGGGTTGCTGGGTCTCAGAAAATCGTTTGTATTTTCAGAAATGAGACGCGGCAATCCCATTTTCGATCTTTTTGACGGTTGTGATTGGGAACTGTGGGGCTGTGGACGACTGTTGAGGCTTGATGGGTGATTGAAAAGTGCGATGGTGCTCTGAGTACTTGGTGGAGCCGAGGGGGATCGAACCCCTGACCTCATGACTGCCAGTCATGCGCTCTCCCAGCTGAGCTACGGCCCC
>CBFGMX010000141.1:0-14576 GCA_965649955.1 uncultured bacterium | reverse complement strand
AGCCGCAAAGAGCATTTGCAAGGCACATTCGCGTGCCTTACGTCGCGAACCCATAAAGAATTACCAAAAACCTTCTTTTGATGAGCGCTGAATCAACTACTACTCATGCTCATCACGCTTCGAATGTTTCCCTATAAAGGTTAGCCAACTCGACCGCGGTCATGGCAGCCTCGAAACCCTTATTGCCGAGTTTCACTCCGGCCCGGTCGATGGCCTGATCAACCGTATCGGCGGTTACGATGCCGAAAACGACTGGCACTCCACTTTCCAGTCCGGCGTGCGAGATGCCACGCGCGACCTCGTTGGCGATGTAATCGAAGTGGGGAGTCTGACCTCGAATGATCGTACCAAGGCAAATTATTGCATCAAACTTGCGCGATTGTGCGAGTCGAAGTGCGAATAAAGGTATCTCGAATGCGCCCGGCACTCGATAAACTTCTACACGACCTTCTTTTGCACCCAAACGCTCCAGGCCATCGAGCGCGCCCTCGACAAGGCGGCCGGAGATGAACTCGTTCCAACGGCTCGCGACGATAGCGAAGCGACAACCTTCCGCGTTAAGACGGCCTTCATGAACCGTAGGCTGCAATCTCTTCGACCCCGCGAGCTTAATAGTTACTGCGTTTCGCAGTATAGGAGATGCTCGGAGACGCATCAAGTTGATGAATTTGTTGGTTTCGGGTGCCGCTGTTCCAGTTCTCGAACGCGATCGTCCATGTGTTTATAGTCGCCTTGGATTGCAACCATCGTGTCGCTCATGGCACTGATTCGATAGAAAACGTCGCGGATTGACTTTTTGATATCGCCTACGTCGCCTTCCAGTCGCGTTTGCCCTCCTTGCAGCTGAGCAATGTCGGCCACGATCTTCTCCCAAATCGGCCGTGTGTCGAACAGTCGTTCCTCGACTCTTTGCTCAAACCTGTCGAGCCGTTGTTCGAGGGCGTCCAGTCGACGCTCAAGCCTGTCAACCCGGGTTTCGAGGTTCTGGACAATCGTGAGGATTAAGGCGATCTTCTCGCTGTCGGTCCTTGGTAGTTTCCGTGTGAGGTCTTCGCTCATGAGTCTCCTTTCGTGACTCGAAGTGTAGCAGCCAACCCCACCTGTGTATAGTGCCGAAAACGGCTATTTTGTGTCGAAAGTGGCTATTCTTGGGCCACGAAGAAGCACAAAATCTTTAACCACGAAGGGGCACAAAATCTTTAGCCACGAAGAGGCACAAGAAGGGACACAAAGAGGCACAAGAAAGCAGAGAAACTGACGCGCAAGTATGTTTCTGCTCCTTGTGCCTCTTGGTCCTTTTGTGCCTTTTTGCGGCTCCTTCTTGTGCCTCTTTGCGGCTCCTTCTTGTGCCTTTTTGTGGCTCCTTTTCGTGGCCCTAAACGAGATTCATTGGCGTCGGGTTCTTCGGGTCCTTCGTGTAGTCATAAAATCCGCGACCTGACTTGCGCCCGTACAATCCTGCCAACACCATCCTCTTCAACAACGGCGGCGGCGCAAATCGCTTCTCCCGAAACTCATTGAACATGATCTCAGCAATGTAATAAGTCGTATCCAACCCGACGAAGTCACCCAGCGTAAACGGACCCATCGGATAACCACACCCAAGCTTCATCGCATTGTCGATATCCACGATCGACCCGACACCCTCTTCCAACGCCCGGATCGAATCCAGCATGTAAGGCACCAGCAAACGATTCACGATAAATCCGGTCTTGTCACCAGCCCGCACAGGCACCTTCCCAAGCGCCTTCCCAAACGCCACCGCCTGCTCGTAAACGTCATCGTCGGTAAGTATCGTCCGCACCACCTCCACGAGCTTCATCAACGGCACGGGATTGAAAAAATGCATCCCGACGAAACGGCGCTGCCGCTCGGCCGAAGTCGCCGTCATCATCTCCGTGATCGACAACGACGAAGTGTTCGACGCAAAAATCGTTTCGGGCTTGCAGATCTCGTCGAGCTGCCGGTAAGTGCTGCGCTTCTCGTCCAGGTTTTCAATGATGGCTTCGATAATGATGTCGCAATCGGCCAGACGTTCGAAGGAAGTCGTACCCGACAAGCGCCCGCGAATCTCAGTCTGCTGTTCGGACGTGATCGTCCCCTTCTCCGCAAACTTCGCCAACGACTTCTCAATCCCGCCGAAGCCTTTGGCAATAAACTCGTCTGAAACCTCTTTCACCACAGTCTCAAAACCTGCGGTCGCCGCTACCTGCGCAATACCCGCCCCCATCAGACCGCATCCCAAAACTCCAACTTTCTTAATCTCCATTACTGCGCTCCTTTAAACCATTCGTTGTAATCTACATGCCACGTTTTCAACTCGTCAGTCAAACTCTGGTCCACCTGCCCCCGGTTATTCGACGCCTCCGCCATTTTTGAAAGAATCACTATCAATTGATCCCGCAGCTCTGCCCCGCGCTGATCAGGCGCGGCTCTGTGCATCACGTTTTCACTGACCAACTCGACCTGGCTGGTATCTTTGTTATGAATTACTCGCGAAGTCTGCTCGAGCAGGAGGTTTATGCCGCCAACAAAGATGAGAAACTGCTGCCGTCGCGCGACCGCAATCTGCTGCGCGGAAGCCGGCACGGGCCGGTTAAAATTCCGGACCACCTTGTAGAACCCCGCTATCACGATCACCAGCGCCGCAGCCTGCAATACTCGCCACACAGTCGAGACGCTCCTGCGATCGCCGGGACGCCGATATTCCGCTGCGAGTGCCAGCGCGGCGCCGCCAACCAGGCCTCCGAGATGCGCCGCGTTATCGATAAACCCTCGGCCCAGATAACCGATAAACAAATTGATGACGATGATCGGCAGCATTCCTGTGCCAAATGCACGCTTGAATCCTTCGGGAAGCTCGTGTCGAAACTTGATGCCGAACACAAAGAGCACGCCGACCAGTCCGAACAGCGCCCCCGACGCACCGGCCGACGGATTGTCCATAGTCTTGAACAGGAACCGTCCCAGCGACCCTGTTGCGAGATCCGGCCTTACGGTCAGGTAACTCGCAACGATACTCAAGATCCCGCTAAACACCCAAAACACGACAAACTTCGCCGACCCATACAGCTTCTCGACGTATGGTCCAACCATCCACAAACTGAACATGTTGATGAACACGTGCGGAAGATTGACGTGGATGAACATCGGCGTCACAAAACGCCACCATTGATGGTACTGGGCGATGAGATAATTCAGCTTCGCGCCGTACGTGGCGAGCACCGCTTCCGGAAAACCCTCCCACAACACGCGCGACTCCATCCTGCTCGATTCCCACATCAAGAGAAACACGAACAGGTTCGCGACGAGCAGAATGACAGTGAATTTGTACGGACGAGCAAGAATCGCGCGGGCAAAACGAATAGCTTCGCGATCCTGGGGACGAGTTTGTTGAGGGGATGGCTGCTGATTGCCCGCCTGCTGGCTGCCGCCCTGGTTCGCTGCCGCGCCGCAGACGGCGCATTGCGCTGCGCCCGCGCCTACGATCGCCCCGCAACTACGGCACATCGTAGGCCGGCCGGGATTAGTTCGGTTTGACTCACCTTCAGACAATCCGCGTTCCTATGTCGAAGAAAGATCGGAACACGGACTAACCCATTTTTTCCAACAAGCTGACCAGATCGTCGGCATGTTCCTCTTCGACGGCAAGAATTCCTTCAAGCATGCGCCGCGAAGTCGGATCGTCGTTGCCGAAGTAAGTAATCATCTCGCGATAACTGTCAATGGCAATGCGCTCCGCGACCAGATCTTCCTGGATCATCTCGGTCAGCGTTGTGCCTTCGACATACTCAGCGTGACTCCGCATCAACAGTCCGTCGGGATTGAAATTGGGTTCGCCCTTGAGTTGAACTATTCGTTGCGCGATTTGATCGGCATGACCCTGTTCGTCGTTCGCGTGTTCCAGAAACTCAGCCGCCACACCTTCCGCATGAATGCCGGATGCCATGAAGTAATGTCGTTTGTAGCGCAGCACGCAAACGATCTCCGTCGCCAGCGCCTCGTTCAGAAGTTTGACCACCGTTTCACGATCCGCAGTATAGCCTTCGGTAATAGCGCCATTCTCGATGTGCTTCCGCGCGCGCTCACGCAAAGTCTGTATATCAGTGAGAAATGGTTTATCGACCACAGCACTCACTCCTTGGAACTAAATTTAGGGGAGTAGCGATATTACTCGCGCGAAAAGTCGAGAGCAAGTGACTCTACAGATTCGACATTAATCCGCCGTCACCTTGCCCTTGAGCTTAATTTCTGATTCAGAAATTGCTTTTGAAACGGACACAGGAACCTGCCAGATCAATGTCTTGATGCGGCAAGTGCCCGTATTGTCTTCACGACAATAAAAAAGCGTTACCTGCGCGCGGATGTCAGCCGCGCCCGGCCCCGTGGCTGACGTAAATGGAATACGTATGGGCAGCTTCAGGTCTTTTGACGTCCGCGCTGCGTTCTTTTCATCGATCGAGATGAGACCACCGTTAACTGTAATTTTGTAGCGTTGCGGCGCTTCCGGATTGAGATGGTAGCCCGGCGGTAATTGGACATCGATCTCTAATGTTCCTTTCGCGTTTGCCGCAATCTGCTGCGTAGCGATCTTCGTTTCTTCCGCGTTTGGACCATCCGTGCTTTCGAGCGCCTGCATGTTCTTTGCCGGCGGGTTAAGACCTTTGATCGGCAGCGTGCTTGCCTGTTTTGTTTTCAGATCGACTACGCGAATGGCGTGGTTGTTTGTATCGGCGACGTAGAGTTTTCCGTTGGCGACCGTGAGTCCGCCAGGCTCGTAGAACGACGGCGACGATCCGTCCACCTGGCCGGGCTTGCCCGTTCCAAACAAACTGACGACGCGACGGCGTTTCGGATCGAGTTCCTTGATCTTGTGGTTGTAAGTGTCGGCGATCAGCAGTTTGTCACCCGCGGCAACGATGCCAAGCGGATGTTGCAGTCGCACGTCATCGCCGGAACCATCGACGTCGCCAAACTCGAAAAGGTCGCCGCCGACCAGTGTCTTGACTGTGCCGCCGCCGATGTCGATCCCGCGGATGATGTTCGACTCGCTGTCGGCAACGTAGAGCGTGTTTTCGATCGACGCGATTCCCGAAGGTTGCGCGAAGCCCGACTCAGACAATGATCCATCCAGACGGGCTTCTCGGCCCGAACCGGCGAAGATCGAGACCGCGTTGTTGTCGAGATCGAGTTTCCAGATCTGGTGTGGACCAGCCATCGCGATGTACAGGCTTCGTTCGACCAGTTGAAGATCCCATGGTGAGCTCAAAGCGGTCGTGCGGGCAGGGCCGCCTTTCGGTGGATACTCGCGCGTCTGTTTTCCAGTACCGGCGACGGTTTCGACGATGCGCGTTTTCAGATCGACTCGCCGGATCAGATGGTTTTCAGTGTCTGCCACATAAAGACTGTCGCCGGCAAGTGCGAGACCCTGCGGACGATAGAAACTTGCTTTGTCGAACCCGCCG
Organism: uncultured bacterium; assembly: GCA_965649955.1. Lineage (GTDB taxonomy): Bacteria > Acidobacteriota > Blastocatellia > Pyrinomonadales > Pyrinomonadaceae > PSRF01. The sequence goes on along the minus strand of CBFGMX010000141.1, from coordinate 9,111 downwards.
TCGGCTGCGCCGGCGTCAGCTGTGCCAATCGTTTCGACGAACGTGCCGTCGAGTTTTGTGATGACGATGCGATTGTGGTTGGAGTCGGCGATGAAGAGTCGATCTTTTGCGGCGTCGGCCAGAATCTTGCCGGGAAACGCCAGCGGAAGATCTCCGACTTTCGCGCGTTCCAGAACAAGTTTCAGCGGCTCCTCGTTGAGCTCGCCGCGTTTGCGAAAGTCTGCGGCGACTTTTGCGATTGTCTGGTCGATTTCGTCGTAATAACCCTCGCCGGAAACGCCGCCGATGATATAACCCGCCGGGTCGATCAGGACACGCGTGGGCCAGGCGCGCACGCCGTAACTCTGCCAGACCGCGAATTCCGAGTCGTTGTAAACGGGGTGTTCGATCTCATAGCGCAGGATGATGCGGCGGATGTTTTCGGTCTCTTTTTCGTTTTTGAACTTGGCGGAGTGGACGCCGATGACCACCAGTTCATTTGGATATTTTGCTTCGAGCTTTTTCAGATCTGGAATGATGTGGATGCAGTTGATGCAGCCGTAGGTCCAGAAATCCAGCAATACGACTTTGCCTTTGAGCGCCGCCAGCGACAGCGGTTTGTCGGTATTCAACCAGCCACTACCACCCTGAATCTCCGGCGCTCGTACGCGCGTTCTTTCCTGTGAAGACATAACTACACCTCGCTCGGAAGCGACCGTAAAACTGGCGACCAAAGAAAGCGCCAGCAACACTACTACGCTCAATGCTCTCATCAGTGCTGCGTCAGTGAAACGGAATTTTTTATATGTGTTTCCCACTTGCTCGATCTTAATGTTCGTGTGGTTCTGTGACGTTCTTGTCTGTGCCTGCTCCACCCTCGAGTAGTTGATCGACGCGATCGATCGCGCGCCGGAGGTGTGGAATCGTTATCGAACCACCAACCACGAGCACGACGTTAAAGGCATCGAGAAACTCGTCCCGGTTAACACCAATCTGCGCGCACTGTTTTATGTGATAAGTGATGCAGTCGTCGCAACGCAGGACTGTCGAAGCCACCAGTCCCATCAGTTCTTTTGTTTTCTTGTCGAGCGCGCCGTCTTCATAAGCCTGCGTATCGAGCGCGAAGAAGCGTTTGATCCCGAGATGTCCGCTGCCGAGCAACTTTTCATTCATCGCCGCGCGATATCTATCAAATTCATCCATAACCGTCATTGTATATGTGGACCGATTTGTTTGTCGTCCCGGCGACGTTGTAACCTTTCACACGCTCATGAACGACCAGGCCTTTGGAACACTCGAATACCAGCAGTTGCTGGATCTAATCAATCGAAACGCGCAGACCGAAGCGGGCAAGCGGCGTGTGAAAACGCTTGCGCCTCTCACCGATCCGCGCGCGTTGCGCCTGGAACTCACGAAGCTCTTCGAATGTGTAATGCTGCGAAACCGCGGCGTCAGATGGTCGTTCAACGAGATCTCCGATCCCGCTGAAACAATCGCCCGGTTGCACGTCGAGGGCGCACCACTGGACACGCTCGCGCTGTTGCAGATGGCGCGATTGTGCGAACAGGCGATGTCCGCACGTGCGGAAATCTTCGATGAACGCGAAAACGCCACGTCACTTTGGCGGTTGGTTGAAACTCTGCCCCGCGATCTGAACACACTGATCGCACGCATCACCAACAAGATCCTGCCCGATGGCGAGCTGGACGACCGCGCAAGTCCGGAACTCGCCGGCATCCGGCACGAGATCACGACGCTGCGTTCGCGTATCACGCGGTCGCTCGAAAATGTGATGCGCCGTTCGGCTGAGGCAATTCAGGATGAACTGGTGACGATGCGAAACGATCGTTTCGTGATTCCGGTCAAGGCCGATCATCGAGGACGCGTCGCGGGCGTCGCGCACGGTTACTCGTCATCGGGTGCAACAGCTTTTGTCGAACCGCTCGAAACGATCGACGCGAACAACGAGTTGCAGGGCTTGCGTGAGGCAGAAGCGCGCGAGATTGCGCGGATCTTGTCTAGTCTGACCGAAGAGTTGCGCGAGCAGTTGCCGGGCATCGAAATGGCCGCAGCGGCCGTCGCCGAGTTGGATTTCATTAACGCGAAGGCTTTATTTCATCAACGCTTCAACTGTGTCATTCCGGAGATCGATCCGGCTTCCGACGCACCTTTGTCGAGCGGGCGACTGGAGTTGATCGAAGCGCGGCATCCATTGCTGGAGGAGAACCTGCGATCGAGCGGAGGCGAAGTCGTTCCGGTTTCGTTTGCGCTCGATGACGAGAAGAACGCGATGGTCATCTCCGGCGCGAACGCGGGCGGCAAGACAGTGGTGCTCAAGACGACGGGACTGTTGGCCCTCGCCGCATTGTCCGGCGTTTCAGTGCCCGCGAAATCCGCGCGCGTCCCGTTTTACGCTTCAGTTCTTGCTGACATCGGCGACCATCAATCGCTCGCAGCCAACCTTTCGACGTTTACATCACACGTCGCCAACATCTCGCGCATGCTCGAAATGTGCGAAGCGCCGGCGCTCGTGTTGCTGGATGAAGTCGGTACCGGAACCGATCCCGAAGAGGGTTCGGCGCTCGGCGTTGCTGTGGTGGACCACTTCCGCCGCGCTTGCGGCGCACATGTGATCGCCACGACGCATTACAGCGGTCTCAAGATGTACGCGGGCAACGAGGAAGGCGTGGTCAACGCGAGCGTCGAGTTTGACGAGAAGACATTGCGGCCGACTTACCGGTTGCTCGTCGGACTGGCCGGTGCTTCGTCCGGACTCGAAATCGCGCGCCGCTTCGGCGTGCCGCCGTCGATCGTCGACACGGCCGTAAGCTCCGTCAAAGACTCGTCGTTGCAGGCCTCGGAATACTTGAAGCGAATCAAGCGCGAATCGGAAGAGGCCGAAGCCCTGCGACGCGCGTTGGAAGAAGAGCGAACGGCGGTTGCGGAAAAGTTTGCGTCGCTCGATAAGGAAGCTGAAAAACGCGAACGGCAGCGCCAGTTGACGTTTGACACGCTGGTCCAACGCACGATCGCCGACCTTGAAAAACGCGCACGTGAACTGCTGACACAGATTGAAGACAAGCCCCAACGGGTGCGTGCGGAGCGACAGGTTCAACGTCAGGTCGGTGAGATAAAGCGTTCGGTTCAACGCGTCGCTAAGACTGAACCGGTTGAATCCGCGTCTGAAGAAAAATACGTGAAAGCCAAGGAACGCGAGATTGTCGTTGGCGACAAGGTGAAGCTTCTCACCTTCGGGTCGATCGGCATCGTCGATCAGATAAAAGACGGCCTCGCGGAAGTTCGCGTCAAGTCGCTGCGCTTCAGAGAGAAACTGGAAAATCTCGAACTGGTCGAGGCGGTTGCAACACCGAAAGAAACCAAACTTGAAAAACTACGACAGTCAGCAAACGCCGACGTCCGCGTCAGTTCGTCAGCGGAGCAAAAGGCGCAGTCTGAATTGAACGTCATCGGCCAGACGACGGACGAAGCTGTAGATGCGGTTGATAAGTTTCTTGACGAAGCCTCATTGGCCCATCTGAGCCAGGTGCGGATCGTTCACGGGCACGGCACCGGCGCGTTACGTCGTGCAATCGGCGGCTTGTTGGACGGACATCCTCATGTCGATCGTTTCCGGCTTGCGCCACCCGATCAGGGTGGTGCTGGCGCTACGCTGGTTGAGTTGAGACAATAGCTTCTCCCAAATTGCCCAATGCGTTACCCCCAGACTTTCATCGACGATCTGAAACGACAGGCAGACATCGTCCGCGTAATTCAGGACTACGTGCAGCTCAAGAAAAAGGGCGCCAACTGGATGGCGTGTTGCCCGTTTCATAAAGAAAAGACGCCGTCTTTCTCCGTCAGCCCCACTAAAGAGATCTTCTACTGCTTCGGCTGCCATAAAGGCGGATCGGTCTTCAATTTCGTCATGGAAATCGAACGCGTCGCATTTCCCGAAGCGATCAAGATCGTGGCCGACAAGGTCGGTATGCCACTGCCAAAACTGATCGACGACAGCCGTTTCGATGCTCGTCGACAGGAATCGGACGAAGTCGTTCAGCTCAACTCCTGGGCGCTCGACTGGTGGCAGAAACAACTGGAATCGAGCGCCGAAGGCCGCATCGCCCGCGACTATCTCAACCAGCGAGAGATTACCGACGAAACACAGAAAACATTTCGTCTGGGCTACGCGCCCGACAGTTGGGACGCACTTTGTTCGTACCTGCGTCAGAAAGGAGCGACGCAGCAACAGATCGAACGCAGTGGTCTTGCCGCTACAAAAGAAGACAGCGATCGTTGGTGGGATCGGTTCCGCGGTCGTTTGATGTTTCCGGTGTTCGATCACCAGGGACGGCCCATCGCTTTCGGCGGCCGTACTTTGAAGAACGACGACGCCAAGTACATCAACTCGCCGGAAACAGCGGCGTACGTGAAAGGGCGAAATCTCTTTGGTCTAAACCTCACGCGCGACGAGATTCGGCGGCAAGGTTTCGCGATTCTCGTCGAGGGATTTCTCGATCTGATCGTGCCTTATCAATTCGGCGTGAAGAACATCGCGGCGAGTTTGGGAACGGCGTTAACGTCCGACCAGGTAAGGTTGTTAAGCAGGTTTGCGCGCAAAGTTGTAGTCAACTATGATGGCGACCGCGCTGGCGTGCAGGCAGCGAAGAAGTCGATCGAGATTCTGCTCGCCGAGGATCTCGAAGTGAAAGTGCTGGTGCTTCCCGACGGTGCAGATCCCGACGAGTACATCCGTAAGTTTGGCGTAACTGAATATCAACGACGACGAGCACAGGCCCAACCACACATACAATTCGTAATCGAGAACGCTTTGCGCGGCCGAAATCTTCACCGGCCGGCTGAGAAGGCAGAGGCCGTCGAAGAAGTTCTTCCTTACATACGGGCCGTCAACAGTCGCATTCAGAAGCGCGAATATTTTGATATGGCAATGGATGGGCTCCGCATTACCGATCCCGCGTTGCGTCGTGAGTTATGGCAATCAGTCCGTGATAAAGGGATCCACCGACCGACTTCCGCGGCAACACTTACAAAACGCCGCCAGGCTACGGCCGCTGAACAACGATTGCTCGGCCTGTTATTTGCAGACGAAAATTTGAGACGCAAAGTCTTGCCGATGTTAAGTGAGGCAGATTATGAGTACCTGCCAACTGCACCGCTATTCAAAGCCCTGATCGAACTCGATCGCGAGGGCTCGGCCATTGATTTCGATACCGTAAACGCCAAAACCGAAGGCGACGAGTTTGTTCAGAAGATGGTTCCGATGATCCTGCTGAACTCCTCTTTACACGGATCAAACGAACACTACGTGGTTGAGGAATGTATTTCGACTTTTAAATTGATGAAGATTGAGCACCGGATTGAAGAGCTCAGAAGCGAATTGGCGATGGCCGAACGCAACGAAGACATCGATAGAATCTCGCAGCTCGTGGCTGAACAGATCGAACTTTCCGCGCAGAGGCAAAGCATGTTGCAACCTCCGGTAGAAGCTGCGCACAACAACGGTAAATAACAAGTGAGTATTGAAGACAAGGATCGCGACGATGTAATGGAACGGCTGCTCGAGCTCGGCGGCGACAAGAAATATCTGACCTTCGACGACCTCAACCGCGAGCTACCCGATAACGTCGTCTCGCCCGACGATATCGAAGACGTACTTCAGAAGCTGGAAGGGTCGAACATTCCCGTCGCCGATTCCGACGAACGTCTCCTCGAACAAGCCGCCGCAACTGTTTCCGACGACGACGACGAAGTCCTCGACGAAGACATCGAACTCGATCTCTCCGCCGGCGCGCTGGAGAAGACGAACGATCCGGTTCGTCTCTACTTGCGAGAAATGGGCGTCGTGCCGCTACTGACGCGCGAAGGCGAAGTCGCGATCGCCAAACGCATCGAGCGCGGTCAACTAAAAACCCAGAAAGCGATTGCGCGTTCGCCGATTGCCGTCCGCGAGTTAATCCGCATCGGCGAGGAGCTTGAAGCCGGCACACTGAACATTCGCGATACCGTTGTCTTTTCGGAACAGGCTGAACTGACCGGTGACGAAGATAAGGCTGAGGAGTATCGCGCGTGGACCATCGAAGGCATTCAAAACATTAACCGCATTGCGAAAGGCGCCCTGAAAGAGCTGGAAAAACTTCAGGACGAACAGAAACTCACCCGCGGCAAAAAGAGCAAAAAACTCACGAAGCTCAAGCGAAAAGTCGGGCGGTGCCGGCTCGAGATCGCGCAGGAGATCGGCCGGTTGAGCCTGACTGAACGCGCTCGCCAGCGCCTGATTAACTCGATCCGCGCAGTACACAAGTCCGTGCGTGAAGCGGACCGTGAGATCGACAGTTTGAGCGAGAAGTCGACGCGGAAGCGGACAAAACCTGAGGACCAGAAGGAGTTTCGCCGCCGCATCATCGCTGCTCGCAAACGGTTGGGCCAGATCGAGATCGACCACTTCGTCAGCCCGCTAGAGATCAAGCGTGCGTTACAGGCGATCACTACGGGCGAGCAGCAAACGGGACAGGCAAAACGCGAACTGGTCGAGGCAAATTTGCGGCTCGTCGTTTCCATCGCCAAGAAATACACGAATCGTGGTTTGCAGTTCCTGGATCTGATTCAGGAAGGAAATATCGGGTTGATGAAGGCGGTCGACAAATTTGAATGGAGGCGCGGGTACAAGTTTTCTACCTACGCGACCTGGTGGATTCGCCAGGCAATTACGCGCGCGATCGCCGATCAGGCGCGAACGATTCGCATTCCGGTCCACATGATCGAGACGATCAATAAGTTGATTCGGACCTCGCGGTCGCTGGTCCAGGAGTTGGGACGCGAACCGACGAGTGAAGAGATCGCGCGGAAGATGGACATTCCGGTTTCGAAGGTGCGCAAGGTTTTGAAGATCGCGCAGGAACCGATCTCGCTGGAGACTCCGATTGGCGAGGAAGAAGATTCACATCTTGGCGACTTTATCGAGGACAAGTCGATCCTGAATCCCGCGGATGCTGTGGTGGCGTCGAACCTCCGTGAAATCACGGATGAGGTGCTCGCCACGCTCACGCCGCGCGAAGAGAAGGTGATCAAGATGAGGTTTGGGCTTGGTACGACAGGATCTGAACACACGCTCGAAGAAGTCGGTCAGCATTTCGCGGTGACGCGCGAACGTATTCGCCAGATTGAAGCGAAGGCCCTGCGCAAGCTCCGCCACCCCTCACGCTCTCGAAAACTCAAAGCGTTCCTCGACGGCGCCCCGCGGTAGCCAACAAAAAAGTTAGCCACAAAGAGGCACAAAAAAGGCACAAGACACAAAAGGCACAAGGCCCAAAAGCCCACAAGACAGAACAGCGCTCAAAGCAAACAGCCACAGACACAACAGGCTCAAGACAGAACGGCCACGAAGACTGACTGGGCTAGCGCACGTCAGTTCGTGAAATCTTTCTTGTGCCTCTTGTGCTTTTTTGTGCCTCTTTGTAGCTAAAACTCTCTTGCAGCGACGCTATTTGAAAGCGAGGAACGCGGTGCTCTTAACGGTGTGATCGAATTCGTAGTTATACGTGTAGCCCGGGAATTCGATGGGCTTAATAAACTGCACCCGGACCTCGATACGGTCGTCGCGACGCACAGGTGTAATGATGGCGTTTGTCGGCACCTCATATTCCGGCGCATTCTTCATCAACTGCTCACCTGCCCACGAAGGCGGATACCCGGAAGCACCGGCCACGTCAGCATAATGCTGCATCAGATCCTTGTACGAGTGAGCCCGATACGCAACCGGGATATACAGGTATCCGGCGTACGCAGTCCCCACGATAATCGTCATCACAATCAGGAACTGTAACCGGCCACTGCCACGTTCACTCGATCTTGTTCTCATTACTGTGACGCTTCCTTCCGTCTCGCGCGACCCATGAGCCCAGCCCGCAACGAGAGTCGCAACGATTTCGCGCTGATGAGCTTGCCTTCCACGATCCTCGGCAAGCCCACCCCCTCGAGCAACACCCAATTGATCTGACCATCGACGCTTTTCTTGTCGTGCTTTAGCGCGTTGATGATTTGATTAAGGTCGAGATTGTCGGCGCGTGGTAACGGCCCGCACAAATCCACCGCTTCGCGCAACAATTCGAGATCTCCCGGGTCGAGCAAACCCAGGTTTGTCGACAACTCCCCGGCAACTAACATTCCATAACCAACCGCCTCACCGTGCCGGAACACTCGATAGTTCGTCACCGCTTCCAACGCGTGAGCCGTCGTATGACCGAAATTCAAAATGCGGCGCGACTTTGCATCAGCACGACCCGTCGCTTCACGCTCGTCGCCGGCAACGATGCTCGCCTTGAAACCACAGTGCGCCGCGATCAAGTCCTCAAAGCCGGGGGTGAGCAGGAAATCTCGACTTTGTCCCACTTCGCCCAGTCCGGCGACTGTCTTATCAAAGAGTGACCTATCCGCAATCAATGCTTGTTTGACCATCTCACAGAATCCGGAAACCAGTTCGCGTTGCGGCAGGGACATCAGCGTTTCCGTGTCGATGATCACACACGCTGGTTGATGAAAAGCGCCGACGAGGTTCTTTCCCGAGGGTAGATTGATGGCGGTTTTGCCACCCACGGACGAGTCGATCTGCGACAGCACCGTTGTCGGCATCTGCGCCAGCGGCAGCCCGCGCAGGTAGATCGCCGCGGCAAAACCGGCGAGATCTCCAACCACTCCGCCACCCAGTGCAACCACCAGGTCATCTCGTTCGAAGTGGTTGTCGTTCAAAAACTTAACGGCATTTTCGAGTACGCGAAACGACTTGTAGCGCTCGCCTTCCGGCATCAACCATTCAAAGACCTTGAAGCCGGCGCGCTTCAGATCGCGCACAATTTCGCGGCCATATAGTTGAAAGACGCGTTCGTTCGAGATGATGCCGATACGGCGTGGGTTCCGCTGTAGTGAAGTTGAGATTAGCTGGGCGAGGTCCCGTCTGATCCCGCGCCCGACATTGATTTCGCTTCGTCGAGTTTGCTGTTTAAGGGCGAGTTCAAGCCGGCGCATTTTGGGGCCACGGATGAAACTGCTTAACCGATATAAATAGCGAATGGGCGCGACATACGTGGGAGTGCGTCGCGCCCATCCATATTCGTGGTT
>CBFGMX010000140.1:0-14594 GCA_965649955.1 uncultured bacterium | reverse complement strand
CCGACGCCAACGCCAACTCCGACGCCAACGCCAACTCCGACACCGACTCCAACGCCGAGTCCCACTCCGACGCCAACGCCGAGCTCTGAATCGCCGAATAACACGCGCGTGCCGCCGGCAAATCAGATTGTCGATAGCCAGGGTGCCGTCTGGACGCTTGGTACAAACGGAGCGATATTGCGCAACGGCGTCAGCGCACAGGGCGGCGCCGGTACTGAGATTCTTTACTGCAATCACATCGTCTACGCGTTTGGCATGGACTTCCAATGGTGGCGGTGGAGCAATGGCTGGATACCCGTAGGCGCTGTCGACCCCTGTGGCGGCGGCGGTCCGACTCCTACACCAACACCTACACCGCCGACGGTCGGGAGCGTTTCGCCTCCCTCAGGACCAACGGCCGGCGGCACCTCGATCACGATCACCGGTACCGGATTTGGCTCGGGCGCGACCGTTTCGCTCGGTGGAACCCTGGCTTCGAGCGTTACAGTGGCGAATAGCTCGACGATCACTGCCTTGACGCCTGCTCATACAGCCGGAACTGTCGACGTAGTGGTGACCAATACGAATGGACTCAGCGGAACGAAGACCGGTGGTTTCACTTACTTTGTTCCCCAGACCAACGTCCCACTATTCGACCGCGTCTTTATCGTCGTCGAAGAAAACCAGAGCTTCGAGAACGTCATCGGCAGCGCCTCAATGCCGTATCTCAACGCGCTCGCCGATCGCTACGGACTCGCGGTGAACTATTTCGCCAACACTCAACCGTCTATCGGCGACTATTTCTGGCTGACCACCGGACAAAACATCACGAACGACAGTAACTTCTCCGGCACGGTCACCGCGGACAACATCGTTCGCCAGCTTAATTTCGCGGGCAAGACGTGGAAGGCGTACGCCGAAAGTCTGCCGTCCGTCGGTTATCTCGGCGGCGATGCTTATCCCTATGTCAAACGACACAATCCGTTCGCGTATTTCTCTGACGTCATCAACAGCCCGTCTCAGGCGAACAACGTCGTACCGTTTTCACAGTTCGCGTCGCATCTCGTGAACGACCAGCTACCCGACTATTCGTTCATCATTCCCAACCAGCAGAACAACGCGCACGATTGCCCGGCTGGGATCCCGAATTGCACCAACGCAGACAAACTCGCGGCTGCCGATTCCTGGCTGAAGACCAACATCGATCCGTTGATCGCGAGCACGGCGTTCCGCCAGGGCGGACTGCTGGTGATCACGTTTGACGAATCGGTCGACGCCGATACAGTGAACGGTGGTGGTCACATCGCGACGGTCGTCATAAGCTCGAAAGCTCGTCAGGGGTTCGAGTCCAACACTTTGTTCCAACACCAGAGCACGCTGCGTCTGATGGCTGAAGGCATTGGACTGACCAGCTATCCGGGTGCAGCGGCGACGGCCAACAACATGTCGGAGTTCTTCTCTGGCACACCAAACACCGCGCCGATCGTCGGGACAGTTTCGCCGGCGTCGGGGCCAACAACAGGAGGAACGTCCGTTACGATCTCCGGAACTGGTTTCGCTGCGGGCGCAAGTGTTAGCTTCGGTGGCGCCGCCGCCACGAACGTAAACGTCGCCGGCAGCACAACGATCACCGCGGTCACTCCGGCACACGCGAGTGGCGCCGTCAACGTGGTGGTAACGAATCCCGGCGGCGAATCAGGAACAAAGAACAACGGCTTCACTTACGGGTCCGCGCCATTGCCTGCGCCGTCGGTGAGTACGATCACACCAAACTCGGGCACAACTGCCGGCGGAACTTCCGTAACCATCGGCGGCTCCGGATTTGTTTCCGGCGCTACCGTCACCATCGGTGGAACAGCCGCGACCAGCGTCGTCGTCGTGAATGGATCAACTATCACCGCGACAACTCCCGCTCACGCGGCCGGAACTGTGAACGTCGTGGTCCAGAATCCCGACGCTCAAAGCGGAACGCTGACAAACGGCTACACCTACACGTCTCCGCCGGGCGGTGAGACCGTGCTACTCGTAGACGATTTCAATAACGGCGTGATCGACGGTTCCAAGTGGATCTCAAATAACCTGTTCAGCGGCTTCACGGATTCGACGATCGCGCTACAGGAAACTACACAGTTCCACATTGGACCGTTGAAGCAGAGCGGCGGCTCGCACTACAACGGCATCCGTTCGGCCAGCGCGTTTAACTTCACGGGCGGTTACGCCTACGTGCAGCTTGTACAGGCGCCGAGTTCGTTGACTGCTGCCAATGCGTTCTACACGATCGGTCTGAATGTCGATAACTGCTATCGCATGTATGTCGAATCGGGAAATCTGATCGTGCAGGCCAAGGTCGGCGGCGGGAAACAGATTTTGGTGACGGTCGCGTTCAATTCGACGAATCACGCGTTCTGGCGCATTCGCCACGACGCCGTGTCGGGACAGGTTGTATTTGAAACAGCGCCGTCGAACGCAGGTGTGCCGGGAACGTGGGTGCAACTGGCGGCGCAGGCCTGGAACACGTCGGCGATCCCGTTGACTTCGGTGAATTTCGAGCTAAAAGGCGGGACCTGGCGAAACGAAAATAACAATCCGGGAACGGTGATCTTCGATAACTTCAAGGCTGCGAGGCCGTAAAAGTTCCCGCAAAGGCGCAAAGGAAAACAACAAGGAGCGACCAGCTTGATGCAGCGGGTCGCTCCTTTTTTGCAAGGCGGTCCTTGCTTGTTTCGTTTTCCTTTGCGCCTTTGCGCCTTTGCGGGAACCTCCGCTTACTGAATCGTGAAGTTCGCGATCATCGGATTGTGATCCGACGGTCGCACTCCCTTGTCATCCAACGTTCCAAGTGCAATTACTACATTTGTCTGACTCAAGTTGCGTGTGTCAGGAACCTGCGTTCCCTGCAACACCAGGCTCGGCGACGTGTTCGAGTAGAACACGTAATCGATCCTTCCTCGCCGCGTCCTTGTGTGCATGTAAACGGGGTTGTCAGGATACGCGACCGCGGTGCCTGCGTTCATCGCCCGCATCCAACTGTCGTAGTAGGTACTCGTCATTCGCACTGACTCCGACGTATCGGGTCCAGCGTTGAAGTCGCCCACGACAATTCGAGAGTCGGGAAACGCCGAGGCGTACGACATCAACTCTCCCACCTGCTGATAACGCACACCTGACGAACTCGGATCGAGGTGCGTGGCGAAGAAGTTAATCGTGCGTCCGCCAACAGTAACCGTGGCCTTCGCCACCGAACGCTGGTAACTCAAGTAACGCGCGCCAGTGCTCGAGATACTGTACTTGGACAGGATCAAATTGCCTTCGGTCGTGCCGTCGTACTTGGGAACAAAATGCCAGGCCCAGCTACGTCCGGTTTTCTGGTTGAGTGCATTCACCAGAGTACCAATGTATTCGGACGGCATTTCACAGAGACCCGCGAGATCGAAATTCATGTTCGCGAGGTATGTCGCCGTTCGATTGAAGTCCCTCACGCCATCGGTTCCCGTTCCAAACGCGACGTTCCAGCTCAACACGCGGAGCGAGCCACCACTCGGCGGCGGTGGCGGCGACCCCACGTTTATAGTAACCGTCGCGGTCGACGTAGCGCCGTCGTCGTCAGTCACCATCACGCGGGCGGTATAACTGCCCGCCGACGTGTATGTGTAGGACGTGTTCGCACCGACCGCAGTAACGCCGTTTCCAAAGTTCCACTGGTAAGAGGTGATAAACCCGTCGGAATCAGACCCACTCGCCGAGAAACTGACAAACAACGGATAGTTTCCGGAAGTCGGGTTCGCCGAAATACTGACCTGCGGAGCCTGATTGGGCGCCGGTGCCGGTGTTGGAGTTGGCGTTGGTGTTGGAGTCGGAGTTGTCGACGAAGACTGGGAGTACTGAAGAATAAGGTTGTCGTTCTTCAGCGCTCCAGGAGATGTATACAGGTAAGCGTAAGACGAAATTACGATCTGGTCGATCGCGAACCCGTCTTCGCGCGTTTGAATTCTCAACGTCTGCGATCCAGTGGTCTGGAAAAAGATCGCCGGGCCCAGCACACCGATGCCCCAACCATCATCCTGCCAGCCCCAGCCCGAGAGTCCACAGCCGGAACAATCTTCAAGATTCACCTCGACAGCGCTCGTTGTCCCAATGCGATAAGCGGCCTGTCCGACGCTGTTCATACTTCCTGAAAACTGGGCGAAAACGGAGTCGTTGCTCCAGTGATCATTGTCACTGCGGCCACGCACCCAGAGTCGATACGGTTTGCCGGCTTCGGCGTTGAAGGTGACCTCGAAATAATTCGCGGGATTGGCCCACGGAGTCGAGAGCTTCGCGGCGCCGCTATTTGGATTGCGGACAACGGTCTGGCCCGCCGCGGTACTGTTGCTCTCCTTGGCCCAGGCTCCATGAATGTTCGTGGAAGGTATGTTGGACGCCCAAATCACGATGTCGGGTGAGGCCGATTGCGGCGGCGTTGGTGTCGGAGTAGGCGTCGGAGTGGGGGTCGGAGTGGGTATCGGTGTTGACGTGGAACCACAAGGATCGACAAACCCCACGTCTATCCATCCGTTGCTCCAACGCCACCATCCAGAATTTAACCCGAGCACATAAACGATGCGATTACAGTAGAGAATCTGAGAACCGGCGCCGGCTGTGCCCGAACCGTTGCGGAGGATTGCTCCATTTGGACCAAGCGTCCAAACGGCCAAAGCACTGTCGACAATCTGCGTAGCAGGTGGGACGCGCGTGTTGTTCGCAGATTCCTGTAGTGTGGTTGCCGGCGCTGAGCCGGAAGACTGCGCCAGGATCGTGTTGTCGTTTTTCAGGGCTCCCGGCGCACTGAAAAGGTACTTAGAGGGTGAAAGCACGATCTGATCGATCGAAAATCCGTCCTCGCGCACCTGAATGCGAATCGTCTGAGTACCGGTAGACTGAAAATAGATTTGTGGACCAAGCACGCCAACGCCCCAGCCGTTGTCCTGCCAACCCCAACTCGAGAGTGCGCAACCGGAGCAGTCTTCTAAATTTACCTCTGTACCCGAGTTCGTGCCTATGCGGTACACCGCGCTGCCACTACTGTTCACACTGCCGGAAAACTGCACGTAAACGGAATCGTTGTAGGGAGAATTATTGAGTGTCTTACCGCGGATCCAGAGGCGGTAAGGTTTACCTGACGAAGCATTGAAACTGAGTTCGAAATAACTGGCCGGGTTTGCGGAGGGATTTCCGATCTTTTGGGCCCCGAAATCGGTATTCGACATGCGGGCGCCACCGGCTGCGGTCGAGTCTGCAACCGGGCTCCAGTTTCCAACTCTTACTGGAGCTTGCGAAGCGTAAAGAACAATCTCCTGAGCGGATGCTGTCTGAAGAAAACCAACTAAGATCAGAGCGGGAATGAATGAAAAAAGAAAAATGAGCCGTTTTACGGTCACTTCCTAGTACTCCTTTCGTATTGCTGAGTCCCGGCGGGTAGGATTAATCCGAATAGCGGGATGCTGTGATGTGCGCGGCGACAGTTGTCTTCGCTTCGAAAAACTTTTCGAGCTTTGGAAAAGGCCCTGTGCTGAAATAAATCACCTCCCATGAATCGAAAAGAAAGCTGCAGATCGACTCGATGCGTGTGGCAGACCTACTCACCACACACGGACAGGCTTCAACTTCATTAAGCGTTACCGAGTTTTTGGACCCGGTGCGCCGAAAAAGCTCAAGTTTTAGTGTTTGCGATCTCTTCGCCTGAGATCTGGGAGATTAGAACGGATGGAACTTGTTCTAACCGGGGCCGCCGCCCGTCGGGAAATGCGCACGTAACCACTGGACCGGCTGCGTCTGTCGTCAAACGCGCGGAGCCAATGGACCAGATTCCCACTATCGGGTTTGTCCGCACGTCCTAGACTCGCGGAAGATAACACGGCAACAATGCCGTGTCAAAAAATTGGATACTTTGCAACCAGTTAACAACACAATTATCATGATTCGATCCATATAAGGGCTCTTCCGCAACTAAGGCGCCTTGATGGCGACCAGCACTGTGTTACTCCAAGTACCCCGTAAACCAACGTTAATTGCCAGATCTCCATTGATCGTCGCATCGTCTGGCAACTTCACGATTAACGACGATAACCAGCTTAAATTCGCAAACTTCACAACCTGTTCGACCGGAAGATCGTAGCTTTGCCCTCGCGAGTCGATGGCGCGCACCGTGATGACCGATGGCGTTTCGCCGGAAAGTAACTCCAGGTTTATGGCGAACAACATAATCCGGGTGCGCGGGTCGGAACTCAGGTTCACGGGCGTTCTGACAGTGAACGGTTCTCTATTGAAACGAACTGAGTGGATCGCGACCGCGCGATTCGTATTCGGCACCGTCAACATCACTGGCGGCGTTGACTGCGGTGGCGCCGGCGCGGGCGCTGAGTCGGTCCAAACGTCAAAATCGGTGACCACCAGATTGTGATCCGACGGTCTGACGCCGTTGTCGTCGAGCGTGCCGAGCCGATTGACCACGTTTGTATTGCTGAGATCGCGAGTGTCGGGAATGTTTGCGGCACGGGTCGTCATGGCCGTGACGTCGGCCGCATACAGAACAAAATCGATGCGCCAGCGACGGGTCCTCGTGTTCATCCACACCGGATTGTCGGGATAAGCAGAAGCGGTGTTCTGATTTAGCGCATCAACCCAACTGTCGCGATAAGCGCTAAGCAAAGCGAGGATTTCCGGAGTGTCATTGCCGGCGTTCATATCGCCCGCAACGATTCGCGGAGAAGCGAAACTCGAGGTCCACGAGATGAGCTCGGTCGCCTGCGTCAGACGCAAAGATGACGATGTGTGATCGAGATGCGTTGCGAAGAAGTTGATGTTTCGGCCGCCGACGTTGACCGTCGCTTGCGCAATGGAGCGCGTGTAGCTGAGGTAACGAGAACCGACCGCGACGAAGCTGTACTTCGAAAGGATCAGGTTACCTTCGGCAATGCCGGGCGCCTTGGGAACGAAGTGTTGGTTCCAGGTGCGGCCGGTCTTTTGATTCAACGCCGTCACCAGCGTCGAGATCTTGTCCGGCGGCATTTCGCAAAGGGCGATCAGATCGGGGTTCATGCGTGCGAGCCACGTCGCGATCCGATCGAAATTGGTAATACCGTCGGTGCCCTGGCCGAATTGTATGTTCCAGCTAAGCACTCGCAACGGCACGGGTGTCGCTGCTTGTGCGTTCTGTTTTGTGGAACCGATAACTGCGAAAAAACCCAGAACTATAGCTAAGAGGGAACTTACACGTAGCCGCATTACTTGTCCTTACTCACACTCGGGTCGTTGATCGCGTGCCGAGGGGAACTGCCTGGCACACGAAGGGGAACACACTTTTACCGCCGCATCTCCGAGAAGCGTTGTTGACTACTTAGCTTGTCGTCTTGATGATCAACTTCGGCCGTTTACTCCGAAGTTTCGAATCCGTTCGTTTCAATTGAAACTACTGAGCGAATGCCCTTTCGTATTCGAGATTGGCGTGGTCCAAAAAGCGCCGCACGCGTCCTCAGACATTCGCAACCTACCACGACGAAAGGGTGCTGTAAACCCTATTGTAGAATTACAAGAGAACCGCAATGTTCGGTAAGAATCGTAGGATCTACTTACGTTTGAGCAGTTTGGCGGCGTCGCTGGCGGAAGAAACCGGTGAAGAACCGTAAACGACATTCGCTGGTGAAGGCGTCGCTGGTCCTACCGGTAAGCACTTTGAAACCCCACTTGAACGCTTCGACGGCGGATTGCCTGTACAGGTGAGAAGGCACGCCGAGGAGACTAAACTTCGATCGTTCCCACTGCGGATCGCGCATCACCGCGTAAAAATGGCCGTGGCCCGTGTGCCAGCGGCGATGATACGCCTTCGAAAGTCTTTCAACTTCAACCGGCGCTCTCGCAATCATCTCCGGCAGATACAACCCATGCTTACCGCTACGGCACACTCGCAGGAGAAACTCTGTATCCTCCATCGATCCGATCATGTTCTTGACTCGCTGCAAGTGCGGCGAGAAAGAGCCGACCTCGTCAAACACGGCTCGCCGGAACGCGATGTTCGCCGTTAATAGACCACGTGGTCTGTCACCGCTGATGATCGACTCGTCTGGTCCATAATCAAGCAACGCCAGTGGCGACCAATGCTCGGTCGTCAGCCACGATGGCGGCGTCCCACTCCATTGCGGCAACACCCTGCCGCCGACGAACGACAGTTCCGGGCGTGAATCGAGCGCCTGCCAAAGTTTCGCCAGCCAATCGCTCTCAACTGTTACGTCGTCGTCGATGAACGCGATGATCGGCGCTCTCGCTGTTTGCACGCCGCGATTTCTCGCATGAGCGTTGCCCTGTTCAGTCTCGAGGACATAATGGACCTTGCCCGGATGCTGATCGGCCAACGCACGAGCAACACTTGGCGTATCGTCCTGCGAGTTGTTATCGACAATAACGATCTCAAAAGGAACGTGCGTGTCCTGGCCCAACACGCTGTTCACTGCATTGCGCAACAACGCCGAACGATTGTAAGTGGGAATGACAACAGAAACTGCGACTTCGCTAACCATCCAACTGCACCCCGAGCGAAGGCTGTTTGAAATTCTCGTCTTTACGAAAGTGCCGTCCGTAAAGCAGGCCCAACCAGTCCCACACGCCAAGCTCCGCCGCAAACGCCTTCGCCGGATCTTTCGGTGTAACTACAAGATGCTTCAAAGTCGATAACGTACCACGCAGCGCATTCCGGTAGTGCCATCTCGGAATGCCGAAGAGATAGGCGCAGGGCAACTTCCGCGTGCGATCGAGCAGTCCGAGCGACACGCCGCGCCAGAAACACCAGCGCCGGAAGTAACTCTTCGTCACCCTTTCAGGCGGCACGTGATGGTAGATGATGAGGTTTGGCAGGTACATGCCTTTTGCGCCGTGGGCCAGCAAGCGCCCGTAAAGCTCTTCGTCCTCACCAGTTAGCAGGCCTTTGTCGGTGCGTCCAAGCCAGGTGGTATAAGGCCCGACTCGCGAAAGCACCGCTCGTGTGAAGACGACGTTTCCGCCCATCAAAATGCCGGGATAGTTGCGGTCGAAAGCGACCGCCTTATCTCCGCCGTCAACCCAACCGACCACACCGCCGTATTCACGCGGCAACCACTCCGGCGGCTCGGTGGACCAACGCGGCACGTATGGACCACCGATGAAATCGAGATCGCTTTGTCGAAATGCTTCGATCGCTGTTCGATACCACGAGGGATCGATCTCCTCGTCATCGTCGATGATTCCGACGAGCTCGCCGCTCGTTGCCGCGATGCCTGCGTTCAGCGCGTGCGATCGGCCCTGCTGCACTTCGAAGCAATACTGAATCCTCTCACCAAACCTGTTTCTAAACGACTCGACCACCTGCCGTGTGCCGTCAGTCGAATTGTTGTCGACCACTGTGACCGTCACTTCGACTCCGGCCGGAATCTCTGCCGCAAACAAACTGTTCAAAGCTAACGGAAGCAGGTCCTGCCGGTTGTAGGTGGGAACGATTACATCGAGTCGCATTAGTGGCTTTCAGTAAACACGTTTGGGTTCTTTCGTTCGGCAGCAAGCTCTGTTGGTGAAGGTGTTCGTGGTTTGTCTATGCCGGTCAACTGATGGTCCGGTTGTTTTGCCAACGAACGTTCGCGCACCGTAAAACTCCAGGTCACCAGCCGCGGCACATAGCGCAGAAGAAGTATGACCGCCGCTAGTTTGGGCCTGCGAAGATACTCGTTGGCTTTTTGAAAACTCGCAAGCGCAGCGCCTGGCTTGCCGGCGCTCAAGTGGTGCTTCCCTTCAAAGAGATTAAGCATCGCGCGCTGCTCGTGGATTTGCTCGTCGAGCAATTCTTTTTCAGCGCGAGTTAGTTGGTACGTCGCCGCGCATTTCTCGAACACCGCGACCAGGTTTCGCGTCATCCAGACTCGATCTGACGAAAGACTGCCTTCGTGCCGCCGGTAAAGAACCAGAGGCTGCTGGTGGTAAGCAATGCGCCCGCCGATTTTCACAATCCGCAGCCACAGATCGAAGTCTTCGCAACTGCGAATACTCTCGTCAAACATTCCCGCTTCGCGAATCATGCTCATGCGCGCCGTTACGCACGTCATAACTACACACTTCTGGCGCACGAGCGATTCGAAGTTCACCTCGCCTTCCGATGGCGATATCTTCATGAACTCCAGGCCGGCAGTCGCACCATCGCCGATGATCGTGGCGTTGGGATACACAAGATCGACGTCTGAATTGTCTTTGAGAAATTTGAGTTGAACCTCGAGATAGTCAGGCGTCCATTGGTCGTCGGCGTCGAGTTGCGCGTAGAACTTTCCTCTCGCAACTCTGATCGCCGCGTTCCTTGCGGCGCTGACACCTTTATTCTCTTGAGAGATGTAAACCACTGATAATGAATGACTTTTGAGAATGCGTTCGAGGTCCTCGCGGTCGTCTGAGCCGTCGTTTACGACGATGACTTCATAGTCGGTGAACGTCTGTGCCTGGACGGAATCCAACGCCTCACCGATGTATTGGGCAGAGTTGTATGCAGGAATCACGACCGTGACGGTTGGGTTTGTTCGCGACGCGGCTGCGTCATTGTCAGTGGAGATCGTCATGAATCATCTCCGCCGCAACCACGGCACCGCTGCTAGCCGCCTCTCGACCAACCAGCCGCGAATAAACGGCCAACCACTTCTCCCGCACCGCGTCCCACTTGTACGCCCCGCATTCCTCGTACGCATTGCGCGCGATGGTAGAAGCAAGCTCAGGCGACTCCAGCAGTCTGATGGCCCATGCCGCCATTGCGTCGTGATCGTTTCTCGGCACCAGCAGGCCCGTCTGCTCGTGAGTAACGATGCAACGAATTCCGCCGGCGCTCGTCGACACCACGGGCATCCCCGTGGCAAACGATTCGAGTATCGAACCCGGCATGTTGTCGATGTTGGAACTGTTGAGAAAGATGTGCGCCTCGTCGTAGAGCTCGTGCATCTTGTGCGGCGCAACGCGCCCGCGAAACTCGACGTTTTGGAGTTTCAACTCACGCGCGAGCACCTCGAGCGACTGACGCTGGCTGCCATCCCCGGCGATGATCAGCCTTGCTTCGGGAAATCTTTGTTGAATCTTCGAGAACGCTCTCAGAATGCAGGCCACGTTGTACAACGGATACAGGTTTCGATTCGACAGGAAGATCGGCAACAACGGCTTCCGCTCTTTGAACCTGAACCGGTCAGGATCGGTGACGTTTGCGACTGCCGAAGCACGCAAACCAAACTTCCAGAAGATGTCAACAAGGTATTGCGACGGAACTATCAGCTCGTCAGCCAACCTCATGATCGGAGCGGCAGTACGCGGCCAACAGCGCAGATGATCCTCAGCCTCGCCGCTGCGATAGTTCAGAACAACTTTCTTCCCGAAGAGTCGCGCGATGATGATCGCCGGAGCCGGCGCTAGCAAGAACGACAGGTACGACGCAGAGAACGTGTGGATAATGTCGTGTCTCGGAACCTGGATGAGCAGGTTTATGCAGTAGACGAACGACGTGACCAGCGTTCGCACGTACTTGATCGACTGCAACAGCCGGAGTGGACCGGGCAGGCGCGGGTTATGAGGCACAAACGAGACTTCAAAGTTAGGTTCGCCTCCGAGGTGTTGCAGCAGGTAATTGGCCTGCACTGCCTGGCCACCAAGAATTCGCAAAGCCGGCGCCACCAGCAGTAATCGGATCGGCCTGCCGGCAGAGTCTTCAGATCGTGAAACGTCCGTTACCCTCATTTGTCACGTCCCACGCGCTCCTGCAAACTACGGGACTACCAGTCCCGTCTCCCCGGTCAAGAGAGCGTCCAAATTAATTTCGCGTGAAGTGAGGGTCTGAGCTGATTTCAACATTTCCACGCATACAACAGTCGCACGCGCACCGTCCCGAACGGTTATGTCCGGCGATTCACCTCGGGAAATGCTGCTGAAGAAGGAGTCTAGTTGGGCTTCGTAACCTTTGTGTGCCCAGAGAGTCGATTTAGTGTGTTTGAAATTCGATACTGATTTGAAGCGTTTGAAATCCTGCACCAGCGATGTGACGCCTTTGGCAAATACCTCAACGCGTTCACCCGGCGCTTTTTTCGAGCCAATCGTCGAATAGTTCAGAGTCCCGATCGAGCCGTCGGCAAAACGGAGAGTCGCGACCAGGTTGTTCTCGCCGACGGGATCGGTTTTGCCTGTCGGGAGCGTGTAAGCGGAGACGTTGATCGGTTCGGATTCGAGGAGCCAGTACATCAGGTCAACGAAGTGAACCGCTTCGCCGATGACCGCGCCACCGATCGAAGGATCCGCCATCCAGTAGGAACCGGAGATACCCGGCGAGCTCACGCGGCAGTTGATCACCGCCGGACCCGTGCGCCCGCGCAGCGACTGCTTGAGCTCTTTATAAAACGGCGCAAAGCGTCGATTAAACCCGACGGTCAACTGGTTTCCGGAAATCGCGACGGCGTTGTACAGCTCGCGACATTCGGCTTCCGTGACGGCCATCGGCTTTTCGACGAACACGTGCTTGCCGGCCATCAACGCTTCGTAGGCCTGCGAGAAATGGTGTTGATTGCGACTCAACACCATCACCACGTCCACTTGCGGATCGTCGAGGATCTGCCGGTAGTCGGCGCAGAAGTATGACGCTCCGAAGCGCCGCGCGTACGTGTTACCCCGGGCGCCGCTGGCGGAACACACCGCATGCAAACTGACGTTTGGAATCTTTGACAGACTCGGCAGGTGGGCCCACCGGGCAAGGTTACCAGCGCCAACCAGCGCTACCTTCAAATCAGACTTCGCGCCGCGGTTCTTGAGATTGACCCTGCGTACGGGCTGCCGCGCTTCGCCATTCGTACGTGCAACCGGGTCGGGATAGCGCAACAAAACACCGAGGCTACTCGTCGTCGCATCCATAACCGTTCGATACGCCTGCGGCGCGTCTTCGAGACTGAACTCGTGCGTGATCAACGGCTGAAGATCGATTCGTTTGAGCGCGACAAGGCGGAGGAACTCCTCCATGTTTCGCTTTTCCGTCCAGCGCACATAGGCGATCGGGTAATCGCGTCCACGCACTTCGTATTCCGGGTCGTAACTTCCTGGTCCATAAGCGCGCGACATCAGCACTTTGATCTCTTTCATGTACATCTCGGACCAGGGAAACTCCATCTCCACCGCGCCCACGATCACGATCTCCCCGCGGTCGCGACAGATCTCGAGTGCCATCTTGCACGGCGCTGAAGATTTCGAAGCTGCCGCCACGATGACGCAGTCCGCGCCCAAACCGTTGGTAATCGAGCCGACCTCTTCGCCAATCGAAACGCTGCCGTCGAGACAGTGGTCCACGCCCAGCTTGCGCGCCAGCTCCACGCGATCCGTACGCAGATCGATCCCAATCACTCGCGCACCCTGAAGCCGCGCCAACTGTGCGACCAACTGCCCAACCAAACCCAACCCGATAACGGCGACCACATCGCCGACGCCGATTTCCGAGATCCTGATCGAGTTGAGCGCGATACTTCCCAACGTCGTGAAACACGCGTGCTGGAATGGAACTTCGTCGGGAACGCGAACGATCAGGTTCTGCGACGCGAGGATCGTTTCGCCGTGGCCTGTACCTTCGCCACCGTAAGCGACGCGGTCGCCCACTTTGAATTCGGTGACAGTAGGATGTCGCTCGGAGATGATGCCGGCGCCTGCGTATCCGAGCGTTGCGTACTCCTTAAACTTTGCGCGCACTTCCGAGATCGTCGCCAGTGGTCCCATCGCCTTCAGTCCGTCCCAAACTTTGCGCAACTGCGATGGATTCTCGGCGACTTCCTTGATGATTCCCTCGTGAATACTGGCGCTCTCAGTTCCGCTGCTGATCAACGAATAGAGGGGGTTGACGAGCACGTGATGAGGCGTAACCATCGGCTCGGGCGCCTCGGCTACTACGATGTGGCTTAGTCCTTTGCGAAAAACCTGTTTCATAGGGGATCGATGCTTCTCTAGAGAACGGAATCAGTTTTGGCCACCGGTACGCGGTTCTGCTTAGTCGCGCTGGACAACGCGCCCTGCTCTTCTGCCAACTCGTGGTAAAGGTCGAGCCACTGATCGCGGATGTACGGCCAGGTAAATTTTTTCGTCGACTCATGGGCGTTGCGCACGAGTCGCAAAGCAAAATCGTTGTCGTTAAGCAGACGAATGGCCCCGGCCGCGAGCGCCTCGTGATCGTCGCGATCGACGATCAGACCTGTGACCTCGTTCGTCATGATGTACGGTATGGCGCCGCCACCGTCTGTCGTCACGACGTTCAATCCGCAGGCCATGCTTTCCGTTAACGAGCTCGGCATGTTGTCGATGCTCGTGGCGGAAAGGTAAATGTCCGCGGCATCGTAAAGCGCCGGCATGTCTTCAAATTTCACAAACCCGATAAACTCCGCGTTGCGAAGTTTTAGTTCGCCGGCCAGTGCTTCAAGGTCGCGGCGTAAAAACCCGTCGGCAGCAATAGTCAACCGGGCGTCCGGGTAGCTCTGCTGAATAATCGCAAACGCGCGCAGCACACACGGCACGTTGTAAAGCGGTTCGAGCAGACGGCTCGTCAAAAACACGGGGCGCAACGGATGCCG
>CBFGMX010000139.1:0-14603 GCA_965649955.1 uncultured bacterium | reverse complement strand
TGCCGCATGTGCAACTTCCTCCGCGTCTGCACCGCTGGGCGAGAGTATTTGCGCTAAGTTTCCTTTACATGTGTTTCCCGGCACGGATAACATCGCCGGCCTATGGTCACAATCAAATCCTTCGACGGCGGCGAGTTCGACGCCTACCTCGCACTGCCAGCGGGTGGCTATGGTCCAGGTATCGTCGTGATCCAGGAGATCTTCGGCGTTAACGACTACATCCGCAGCGTCGCCGATTGGTACGCAGCGCACGGGTTCGTCGCGCTCGCTCCCGATCTGTTCTGGCGACTACAACGCGGCGTACAGCTCACTGATCGAGGCGACGACTGGAACAAGGCGATAGCTTTCTACCAGGCAATCGACGAAGACAAAGCGGTCGAAGACTCCGCCGCCGCCCTCGATTTTTTACGCCATCACACAGCATGTACCGGTCGCGCCGGCGCCGTCGGTTTCTGCATGGGCGGCAACCTCGCGTACCTCTTGTCGGTGCGATTCAAACCCGACTGTGCCGTTGGTTATTACGGCGTCAGCATCGAGAAAACACTCGACGAGGCGAAAAACCTGAACCAACCGTTGATGCTGCACGTCGCCGGCAACGACAAGTTCTGCCCGCCCGAGGCGCAACGCCAAATTCACGTCGCGCTCGATTCGAATCCGCTCGTTACGATTCACGACTACCCGGGCCAGGAACATGCGTTCGGCCGCCCCGACGGCGAACACTACAACGCAGCCGCCGCCGAGCTCGCCAACCTTCGCACTCTCGAGTTCTTCGTCAACCATCTCGCCGGCGCAGGTCTCGCTGGCGCGCAGCAAATTCTCTCCGAGCGCTGGGACGACCATGTCAAATACGAGTTCGCGACACGCAACACAGATCACACGCTCGAAACGATGGTCGCCGACGCTTACGTGAATCACGTTCCCGTGATGACGGGCGGTGTCGGTCACGACGAGCTGCGCGACTTTTACTCGCAGCGTTTCATTCCGCAGATGCCGCCTGACACAGCGATGACGCCGGTGTCGCGCACGATTGGTGTGGATCGCGTCGTCGACGAGATGGTTTTCGAGTTCACGCACACCATCAAAATGGATTGGATGTTGCCCGGCGTCGAACCGACCGGCAAACACGTGCGCGTCGCGCTCGTCGTGATCGTCCATTTCCGCGACGGCAAACTCGCGCACGAACACATCTATTGGGACCAGGCGTCAGTGCTGGCCCAACTCGGACTGATCGATGCCGCGAAATTACCTGTCGCGGGCGTCGAGAGTGCCGAAAAAGTGCTTGACCCAACCCTCCCGTCTAACCAGTTGATGAATCGGTGAAAAACGATCGACCCACATCGCGTCTGCGCCGCGATCTCGGAACGTTGGAGTCGTATGCCGTAATCATCGGCATCCTGATTGGCGCGGGGATCTTTCAGGTAACGAGTGTCGCGTGGGCACTGACAGGGCCCAGCGTGATTCTCGGTTACCTGGTGTTGACGCCCGCGATCCTCGCGACGTCGATCCCGTATGCAGCGTATCTCTCAACTCCGCTGGGCCGCGAACCCGGCGGCGAGTACCTGCACATCTCGCGCACGTTGAAAGGTTACCGGCTCGCGTACGTCGGCTCGTGGCTGAAGATCATCTCGTACATCGGCGCCGGCACCTATCTCGCGGACGCGATGGCCGGTTACCTGATCGCTTTGAGCGGCGGACGCATCGATGGCCCACGCTTCCGCTTGCCGATCGCGCTCGCGGCACTCCTCGTGTTCTACCTGATCCACGTTATCGGCATTCGCTGGTTTGGTCGCATGCAAGTAGCGATGTCGGCGTTGAAGTGCCTGGCATTGCTGGTGCTGATCGTTCCCGGTCTGTTCGTTATCGACTCCGCGAACTACACGCCGTTTTTCACGCACGGCTGGGGCGGCTTTGGCACGAGTTTGCTGCCGCTCTTTTTCGCCTACGCCGGATTCGAATCGATTGCGCAAACCGCCGGCGAAGTGAAAGACAGCACGCGTCGGTTGCCGAAGATTCTTTTGAAAGGAATCACAATCACGGCGCTGATCTACGTGTTTACTTCGATCGTTTCCTTTGGCGTGTTGCCGGGCGGGCGATTGCAGGCGAGCAGTGCGCCGATGGCGGAAGTCGCATCGATCTATCTTCCGGCGGGCGCGGCGGTGTTCGTGACGATCGGTGCGATAGCGGCGATCATGACGGCGCTCAACGGCACGATGCTGGTTCCGTCGCGATTGGCGATCACGTTTGTCGAAGATCGCCTCGCGCCTCGTTGGCTCGGACTCGTCAACGCGACGACCGCAACTCCGATACGCGGACTGACGTTGACATTGATCTGCTGCGCCGTATTGTTGGTCAGCGACCAGCTTTCACTCGCACTCAACGTTGCGGTTTTCGCGCTGATCGTGCTTTATTTCATTCACAGCCTGGTATTTTTGCTTCTCCCTCGTCTGAACCCGACTCTTGCGAGCGAGATCGAGATCAACCTGCCGCACCGGATGCAGCAGGTCTCGGCCGTCGTCTCGCTGATCGCGATGGGAGTCATGATCGTCATTCAGTTGGGCCAGGACGTGGAGGTGTTGCGAACGCAGACGCTGAGTCAACGCATTAATGACAAGTCGTTGACGAGCATCGAGCTCATCTTCGCGTGGGGCGTCGTCGGGCTTGGACTGTATCAGCTCGCGCGATCGCGGCGGCGAAATGAATCGGCGGCGGAAGTAGACGCACATGGAGATTGAAGGAAAACGCGCATTGGTGAGTGGAGCGGGTCGCGGACTTGGCCGGGCGCTGGTAGCTGCGTTGGCCGAAGCCGGCGTAAGCGAGGTTGTCGCGGGGACGCGGAAGCCCGAAGCACGCGAGGAGCTGAAGGCGTTGTCGTCAAACGTGACTCCCGTTCAACTCGACGTCACGAGTGATACGGACGTCGCGGCAGTCGCGCAAATGGGCACGATGGACATTCTCATCAACAACGCAGGCTTCGCGGGTTTCGGCAATCCGCTGACGATGAGTTTCGACGATATCGAGAAAGAGTTGGCGGTGAACTACCTCGGCGTGCTGCGCCTGACGAGGGCAATTGCGCCGGCAATGATCGAGCAAGGCGACGGGATGATCGTGAACATCGCGACCGCGTTTTCGAAAGTCAACCTGCCGCTGGTCGGGACGTACTGCGCGACGAAGTCGGCGTTGTTGTCGCTGGGCCAGGCGATGCGCGCCTATCTCGCCGGCTCCGGCGTTCGCGTCATCACCGTGCTGCCGACGACGATCGACACCGACATGAGCAGCGGTGCGGACGTGCCGAAGATGACGAAGGAGTTCGCCGCCGCCGAGATACTCGCTGCGATTCGCGCAGAGGCGCACGACCCGCCGATCGGCGAGGAAGCGAAGAGCATTCTCGACGAGTTTGCAAAAGATCCCGTGGGGTTAGAAAAAATGTTGATGAAATATAAGTGACTCGCCGATTGAACGAATGACCATCGACCGCAGACGCAACGAGTTTCCGACGCTGGCTTCGGGCATACATCTGCTCAGTCATAGCCTCGGGCCCGTGCCGCGCGTCGTGCGTGAGTCGATGAACGCGTACTGCGACGCGTGGGAACATCACACCAGCGAAGACGCGTGGGCCACGACGTGGTGGCAACTATCGCGTCGCGTCGGCGATCGCATCGCGCGCATCCTCGGTGGCGAACCCGGTTCCGTCCAGATTCAACCAAACGCGTCGATCGGTCTTGCCACAGTCGCGTCCTGTTTTGATTTTTACTCCGGGCGCCGGAACAAGGTGGTAACCACCGCGCTCGATTTTCCGTCGATGGAATACATCTGGAACGCGCAACGGCAGATGGGTGCGGATGTCGAGATCGTTCCGTCACCCGACGGCGTTTCTATTTCGCTCGAACGGATCCTCGAGGCGATTGACGAGAAGACATGTCTCGTCGCGCTGTCGCACACGTCGTACCGCAGCTCGTATCGCATAGACGCGGGTGCGATCGTCGAGCGGGCTCATGCGAAAGGCGCGCTGGTGCTGTTGGACGTTTATCAATCGGCGGGCGTGTTGCCGCTGGAGGCCGCCAGCTGGAAAGTTGATTTTCTAATCGGCGGCACGATCAAGTGGCTGTGCGGTGGTCCATCGTGCGGGTACCTTTACGTGCGTCCGGATTTACAACACGATCTGCTACCGCGATTGACCGGCTGGGTGGCCCACGACGCGCCGTTTGATTTCGCGCCCGCGCCGATGCGCTATGCGCGCTCGGTCAGACGGTTCGCGCAGGGTACGCCGAGTATTCCGGCGCTGTATTCCGCGATTCCCGGTTTGGACATTATTGAATCCGTGGGTGTCACCCAGATTGGTGGCGAGTCGCAGCGAAGGACGCAGCGCATGATCGATTTCGCTTTGAGTCGCGGGTGGACCGTCAACACGCCACTCGAGTTGAACAAGCGTGGCGGCTCGGTGATGATTGGCGTCAACGATGCTCCTGCTGTAGTCGAGCAATTGGCGGAGAGACGTGTTTTTGTTGATTCGCGGCCCGGAGCAGGACTGCGCATCTCGCCTCATTTTTTTAACACGGATGAAGAGATTGATGAGGCACTTAGTGTGCTCGCATCCTTGATCGAGAAATGAAAATCAACGACCCGGCGCCGGATTTTACCCTGCCCGACGGAAACGGCGAGCAGTGGCGTTTGTCGGACCATCGCGGCAAGGTTGTCGTGCTGTTGTTTTATCCGGGTGACGAAACGCCGGTGTGTACGAAGCAGTTGTGTTCCGTGCGCGATCGTTGGGAAGATTACGTGGCGACGGGCGCGGAGGTTGTCGGCATTTCGTCTGACTCGGTTGAGTCGCATCGCAAGTTTGCCGAGCATCACGATCTGCCGTTGCGATTGCTGTCGGACAAGGATCGTGCGGTTGCGACCCTTTACGGCGCCCGGTCGTTTATTCCCGGCCGCGTCGCACGTTCTGTTTTCGTTATCGATGCGCAGGGAATACTGCGTTACAGCGACGTTCGTCCAGTGGGCTTAATCAGACCGAAAGATGATGCGATAATTTCGGTTATCAAGGAGTACACAGATGCCTGAAACGATAAAATGCGCACACTGCGGCGAGAAACGCCCCGCGCTTGGATACGCTCCGTTTCCCAATGCGCTCGGACAGAGAATTGGTAGCGAGATTTGCCAGCCGTGCTGGAGTGGGTGGCTGCAAAAACAGACGCAGATCATTAACCACTACGGCCTGGATCTTACAAATCCCGACGCGCAGACCTTCCTGTTCGACAACATCAAAGGATTTCTTTTCGGTGAAGTGCCTCAGCAAGCTGCTGAAATCGACACCTCAAAGGAAGGCTCCGTTAAGTGGTAACACGTATTTTCAAATAAAGTAGCTCCGCCACAGGCGCTGCCGGCGTCTGTGGCTCGTCCCTTGCAACCTCCAGGCAAGAACCCCCGATAACTGTACGTTTTCCGAACTTGGTCGTCGTCTGTCTTAACGCAAGGAGGTTTTCGAGGAATGAGCAACAGAATCACTGGACTTATCGTGGCCGCAGTAATGGCCGCTTCATTCACGGCGTGCGAAGGTCCTGCGAATCGCAACGCAAACACAAATAATGCCAACATGAACGCCAACATGGCCGCGTCTCCGACGCCAACCGCTGTCGCCAACGCCAACACCAGAACCGCGCCAACACGCGAAGAATATGAACGCGATAAAGAGAGAATGGATCGTGAGGCGCGCGAAGAGGCGCGACGTTCGGGCAGGACCGTCGGCACCGGCTTGAACGACGCCTGGCTGTGGACGAAAACGCGCTTTGATCTAGCCGCAGTCGACGATCTGCGCGATTCGACGATTAACGTAGACGTCGATAACGCCGTCGTCACCCTGACCGGCACGGTCGCGACAGCTGCACAGAAGACGCGTGCAGAGCAGTCCGTGAAGTCGATAGAAGGCGTAAAGTCCGTAAAGAACCAGTTGAAAATTGCGGCCGACAACGCTAACGCAAATGCGAACACGCGACGCGCAAATGCCAATCGTTAATTTGATCTAGGGCTTGGGTCTTTGGTCGTGCTTAGTGTCGCCCTCGTGCATGGGTATTGACGACAAAGACCCAAGTCCAAAAATTAAAAGACCAGGCGGCTAAGAACAAAGCAGTAAGAACAAGCCAAAGTATTACCCGACGCTTCCCCTCCGCGGCAGTTTTGAGCTAAGCTTTCGTTCACTTTCCTTAAAACGAAGTTTGCTGGTTGCTTCTTAATCAGCGTTCGCAAATCAAACTAGTGGAGACTTGGTACCTATGCCAAAAGTCCATCCGCGCCTTATTGTCGCGCTTTGTACGCTTTCGCTCATCGCGCTCTGGATCAGCAGTGAAACAAACGCGCAACGCAATGCCATCGACACTTATGCGATCACAAACGCCCGCATCGTCACAGTCTCTGGTCCGATAGTCGAACGCGGCACAGTCGTGATTCGCAACGGACTGATCGCTGCCGCGGGCGCCAACATCAGTGCTCCGCCTGACGCGCGCGTCATCGACGGTACCGGACTGACTGTGTATCCGGGACTGATCGACTCGTACACGAATCTCGCACTGCCTGAAGCTGCGCCGTCGCCGTCGCCCGGCGGCGGTGGTGGAGGGGCATTTCTGCTGCTCCAGGCCCAGGCGCGTCCGAGCCCCGGTGGTCCAAACTCGACTCAGCCCGCCGGTCTGCAACCGGAAGTGATGGCCGAAGACGTGATCCGTTCGAGCGGCACGGAGATCGAGTCGTCGAGAAACATCGGCATCACGACAGCGCTGACCGCGCCGCGTACCGGCATTTGGATGGGCCAGTCGGCACTGATCAATCTCGCCGGTGAAACGCCGCAGCAGATGATCGTGCGCTCGCCGGTCGCGATGCACGTAAGTTTCACCCCGCTGCGTGGTGGTTATCCGGGCTCGTTGATGGGTGTGTTCGCACAACTCCGACAGATGATGCTCGACGCGCAGCGTTATCGTGATTCGATGCAGATCTACGAACGCAATCCGCGCGGTATTCGACGACCGGAAACGGATCGCTCGCTCGCGGCGCTCGTGCCGGTAATCGAAGGGCGCATGCCGGTGGTGATGCTGGCGAACAGCGAACGCGAGATCAGTCGCGCGCTCGATCTCGCTGCCGAGTTCAAACTCAAACTGATCGTCGCCGGTGGACGCGAAGCAGATCGCGTTGCCGCACGGCTCGCGAAGCAGAATGTGCCGGTATTGCTGTCACTGAACCTGCCCCGCCGCACGACCGCGGCGATGCCCGAAGCTGATCCGGAACCATTGCGGGTTCTCCGCGAGCGTGTTGCGGCGCAGCAGACGGCCGGCAAGCTTGCGAAAGCGGGAGTTCGTTTCGCGTTTCAATCAGGTTCGCTGGCAACCATGTCAGACCTGATGGTCAACGCGAACCGAGCCATCGAAAACGGACTTTCATCTGCCGACGCTGTTCGCGCATTTACAATCTGGCCCGCTGAGATACTGGGTGTGGCGAATCAGCTCGGATCGATCGAAGCAGGAAAGATCGCAAACCTGACGGTGACTCGCGGCGATCTATTCGATCGCAACAGCCGTGTGGCCCATGTATTCATCGACGGACGTCCGGTCGATTTGCGACCGCCGGCGGCGGAACGTCCAGCCGGCCGTCCCGCACTAAGCGGTACGTGGACCATGATGATCAACCTGGGCCAGGGTGAGAGACCGGCAACGTTGACGTTGCAACAGGAAGGAGACCGGATCACAGGCTCAATCGCGGGTTCATTTGGCGCCGGTGAGATATCCAATGCTGCGACCACGGGGGACGAAGTTCGCTTTACTGTTCCGCTTCAAGTCGAGGGACAAACAAGGGAAGCGACATTTACGGGAACGCACTCCGCGAACGAGATTCGTGGCACTGTCAGCATTGTCGGCTCGGCACCCGGGTCGTTTACAGCAACTCGTGCACGTCCAAACTAAGGAAACACCGATCATGAAAAAAATACTTCTTCTATTCGTGGTTGTATTAACGGGATCTGTGGCCCAGGCGCAAAGCGTTACGCCGGCGGAGACGCTCATAAAAAACGCGACTGTTCTGACCGTAACCCGCGGCACGCTCACGAACACTGACGTGCTGCTGCGCAACGGAAAGATTGCCGCCATCGGAAAGAACCTGAACGCCTCCGCAAATGCGCGCGTGATCGACGCGACGGGCAAGTTCGTGATGCCTGGCATCATCGATTGCCACTCGCATTCGATGCTCGACACCATCAACGAAGGCTCGCTCGCAGTCACTTCGATGGTCCGAACTGAAGACGTGCTGAATCCCACCGACGTCGATCTTTATCGCGGACTGGCAGGCGGCGTAACGACGCTGAATCTCCTGCACGGTTCCGCGAATCCGATCGGCGGATTGAATTCGGTGGTGAAGATCAAGTACGGCCGTCCGGCGAGCGAGTTCTTGTTTCCGGGTGCGATGCCGGGGATCAAGTTTGCCCTTGGCGAAAACGTGAAGCGGTCGAGCCAGCCGAACCAGCCCGGCGTCACGCGTCGTTATCCAAACACGCGCATGGGCGTCGAAGAAACGATTCGCGACGCGTTTACGCGCGCGCGTGATTACAAACGCGCGTGGGACGAGTATCGCGCGGCGTCGGCGAAAGACAAAAACCTGATCCCGCCACGCCGCGACTTGCAGCTCGAGCCGCTCGTCGAGATCCTCGAAGGTCGTCGCTACGTGCATGCCCACTGCTACATCGCCAGCGAGATCCTGATGCTGATCAATCTCGCCGACGAGTTTGGTTTCAAGATCAAAACCTTTCAGCACGTACTCGAAGGTTATAAGGTCGCGAAAGAGATTGCCGCGCACGGCGCTGGTGCTTCGATCTTTGCCGATTCGTGGGGCTACAAGATCGAGGCGTACGACGCGATTCCCTACAACGCCGCGATCATGACTCGCGCCGGAGTCGTCGTTTCTATGAATTCCGACTCCGATGAACGCGCACGCCGCTTGAACATCGAAGCCGCAAAGGCGATGCACTGGGGCGACTTGACCGAAGATCAGGCGCTGAAGCTCATCACGCTCAATCCGGCGATCCAACTCGGCATCCAGGAACGCGTGGGTTCAATCGAAGTGGGAAAAGACGCGGACCTCGCGATTTGGAACGGTCATCCGTTTAGCGTCTATTCGCGCGTCGACACGACATTTGTCGACGGCACAGTTTTCTTCGATCGCGAACAGGACCTCGCACGCCGCGCTGATCTCGCGAAGGAACGCGCGACGCTGGAACAGGCAGATCCGAATAAACCTCCCGCACGAGGTGCGCAGTCTCCGCAGACGCCTCGACGCCGGCCGAGTACTCACGAAGGCGGTGAGATCGAACAGGAGGACGAACGGCCGTGAAAATCCTGCTTACGATTTGTTTGATCTGTGTTCCTGCGTTCGCCCAACAGATCGGCAACCCGACGACGCAAGACGGCGTAATTCCTTCCCGCGGAGTTTTCGCGATTCGCAACGCGCGGATCGTTACCGTCAGTGGCGCTGATATTGAAAACGGCACCGTCGTCATTCGCGACGGGAAAATCGAGGCAGTCGGCACGGCCGTCAACGTTCCTGCGGGTGCGCAGTCGATCGACGGGCGTGGTTTGTCGGTCTATCCGGGAATGATCGACGCCGGAACGAACATGGGTCTCGTGGAAGTTCCGCAAGGCGCGAATGGAACTGTGGACACTGCCGAAGTCGGCGATTTTAATCCAAACGCGAAAGCGATCACGGCCGTCAATCCGCACAGCGCGCACATCGCGGTCACGCGAGTCGAAGGCATCACAAACACGTTGACTGCGCCGACCGGTGGGCTGATTTCAGGCCAGGCGGCGCTGATCAATCTGCTCGGAACCGCACCGAAGGAGATGGCGGTCGTGCCGCAGTTTGCGCTCGTGATCAACTATCCGCGCATCGGTGGTGGCGGCGGTGGTTTTGGCGGTTTCCAGGCGCCGGTAAATCTTGCCGAGACGCTCTCGAATAACGAACGGCAGGTCGAACGAATTCGCAAGATGTTGCGCGACGCCGAAGCTTACGGCCGCGCGCAGGACGCTTACGCGAAGGACAAGAGCTTGCCGCGCCCGGATCGCAACGTCGTGCTCGAGCCGCTCATCCCGTACGTTCGCGGGCTGCAACCGGTGATCTTCCGGGCGGATCGCGAGGCTGAGATTCGCGGTGCGATTCGCTTCGCCGACGAGATGAAACTTAAACCCATCATCGTGGGCGGAAACGACGCGTGGAAAGTTGCGAGTCTGCTGAAAGAGAAGAACGTGCCTGTGATTCTAACGGGCCTGTTCTCGCTGCCGAGCCGCGAAGACGACGCTTACGACGTGCTTTACGAAAACCCGGCGAAGTTGCAGCAGGCGGGTGTGCGGTTCGCGATCTCCACCGGTGACGCTGGCGCGGAAGTTAGGAATCTCGCGCAGTATGCCGGGATGGCAGCCGCGTATGGGTTGTCGAAAGCTGACGCCGTGAAGGCGGTGACGCTCTATCCGGCGCAGATAATGAACGTCGCGGATCGTTTGGGATCGATCGAACCTGGAAAGATGGCGAACCTGGTCGTGACGGATGGCGACCTGCTCGAAATTCGCACGCGCATACGATATTTGTTCATAGAGGGGCGTCCGGTGGTGTTAAGCAGTAGACACACCGAATTGAATGATGCATTCAAAAATCGGAAGTAGAGCCACGAAGAGTAAGCCACAAAGAGGCACAAGATTAAGACGCAAAGAGGCACAAGATTAAGACGCGAAGAGGCACAAGATTAAGACGCAAAGAGGCACAAGGGAAACCATTTTCGACCGAACCCGGTTTTATGTTTCTTGTGCCTCTTCGTTGTTCTTTTGTGCCTCTTTGCGGCTCTTTTGTGCCTCTTTGTGGTTAAAGACGGTGCCTTTTGTGGCCAAGAGTAGACGCTGTTATAGGAGGTTCCGCTTGTTTACACCTGTCCGCCTGATCCGTGTTACGGCCGTGCTCGCGCTGGCGCTTGCCGCCTCGTCCACCGCTTTCTCGCAAACAAAGCTCTTGCGATTTCCCGACATCCGGGGCGACCGGGTCGTTTTTACTTACGGCGGCGACCTATGGACCGCGCCTTCATCCGGCGGCATGGCGACGCGATTGACGTCGCATCCAGGCGTCGAACTCTTCGCTCGATTCTCACCTGACGGAAAGTGGATTGCTTTCACCGGGCAGTACGACGGCGACGAACAGGTCTACGTCGTGCCAACCACCGGCGGCGAACCGCGTCAGCTTACGTTCTACCCCGCGCGTGGGCCATTGCCGCCGCGCTGGGGTTGGGAAAACCAGGTGTACGGCTGGAGCAAAGACGGTAAACAGATCTACTTCCGCTCGACTCGCGACTCATGGTCGGTCGGTATCGCGCGTCTCTACTCGGTTTCGATCGACGGTGGCGCCGCCGAGCCGTTGCCGATGCCACAAGCGGGTTCCGGTGACTACTCGCCGAGCGGCACTGAGATGGTCTACTCTCCGCAGGCGCGCGACTTTCGTTCCGAGAAGCGTTATAGCGGCGGCCAGGCGAACCAGCTCTACATCTTCAATCTCGGTAACCGCACCGCGAAGAAGATCACAGACGGCCCACGCGCTACCCGCGATCCGATGTGGGTCGGCGATACGATCTTTTACAACTCCGATAAGGACGGCCATTTCAATCTCTACGCATACTCAGTCTCTTCCGGACGCAGCACGCAGGTCACAACAAATCGACAGTACGACGTGCGTTGGCCCAGTTCAGACAACGAAAACCAGATCGTTTACGAGTTGAACGGCGAGTTGCAGGTGTTCGACACGCGCAGCCGGAAGAGCACGCCGATCTCGATCAACGTTCCCGACGAAGGAATCGCGCGCAGGCCGAGTCGCGTTTCCGCTGCGAACCTGATTCAGGGCGTCGGTTTGAGCCCGAAGGCGGAACGTGTGTTATTCGGCGCGCGCGGCGACATTTTTACGGCGCCCATCGAGAAGGGACCAACGCGCAATCTCACGCACTCGTCGGGAGCGTTCGACAAGTGGCCCACGTGGTCGCCCGACGGATCGCAGATCGCGTTTGTTTCCGACATGAGCGGTGAAGAGGAGATCTATCTCATTCCCCAGGATGGGTCGAAGCCTGCCGAACAGATCACACGCGGCGGCACCGCGATGCGTTACCAGCCCGACTGGGCGCCTGATGGAAAGCGGCTCGCCTTCAGCGACAAGGACGGGAAGGTTTACGTGTTGACGCTTGCCGATCGCAAAGTCACCCAGATCGCCGACGCGCGTCGCGGACAGGTGCGCGATTATGCATGGTCGCCGCGAGGCAATTACCTTGCGTTTTCAATGCCGAATGAGAACCAGTTTACGTCGATCTACATCTGGAGCGCCGCCGATGGACAGTTGCGTCGAGTGACCGGAGAGACCAACAACTCGAATAGTCCGGCTTGGGATCCACAGGGTAACTATCTTTACTTCTTCAGCGACCGTGAATATCTGCCGCAGCTTTCAAGCGTGGAATTCAACTTTGCGACCAACCGCACCACGCACATCTACGCGATGACGTTGCGCAAAGACGTGAAGCATCCGTTCCCGCCGGAGAGTGATGAAGTCACAGTTGCGAAGACCGCTGATGAAGGTGCGAAACCCGCCGCGTCGCCCGCCGATAAACCTGCGGAGGCTGCTCCGAGTCCGGCCGCGTCGCCCGCGGAAGCGAAACCGCCGGCAAACCTCGTCATCGATTTCGATGGTATTCAGAGCCGGGTCGCGCGTGCGCCAATCGGGGCTGACAACTACTTCGGTCTTGCAGTGAAGCCGGGTCACTTGTTGTACGTCATAGGCAGCGCCGTCTACTACGGCCGCCAGGGCGATCGCACCAATACGTTGAAGCTCTATTCGCTGAAAGATCGCAAGGAAACAACGCTCGCTGAGGACATTCGCGGCTACATCCTCGCCGACGATGGCGCGAAAGTGCTCGTGGCGCAAGGTCCGGGCGCCACCAGTTACAACCTTTACGACGCGACGCCGACGGGGGATCGAACGCGAAAAGCAGTTTCGACTTCCGGTCTTTTTGTCGATCGTGTTCCCGCTGAAGAGTGGAACCAGATCTTCAACGAAGTTTGGCGACGCTATCGCGACTTCTTCTATGTGTCGAACATGCACGGGTACGATTGGGACGCGGTGCGCGAGCAGTACAAGCCGTTGCTAAAACACGTGGCGCATCGTTCGGACCTGAACTACGTGATTCACGAAATGATTTCGGAGCTGACGGTGCAGCACGCGTACATCGACGGCGGGGATTTTCAGATTCCGCCGCGGCCGCGTTATGGGTTGCCCGGCGCGCGTTTCGAGTTGGACCGTCAGGCTGGGCGCTATCGCATTTCGAAGATCTTTACGGGCGAGAACCAGGAAGACATTTATCGTTCGCCGTTGACGGAAGTCGGTGTGAACGCGAGTGTCGGCGATTATGTGCTCGCAATTGACGGTGAAGAGTTGAAGGCGACCGACGATCCGTATCGGTTGTTGCGAAACAAGGCGGACAATCCGGTCCAGCTAACTTTGAATAAGACGCCTACGATGCAGGGCGCGCGAACTGTTTCGTATCGCCCGATTACCGACGAAGGCAACCTGATCTATCTCGATTGGATCGAGGGCAACCGTCAGAAAGTGGCGAAAGCGACTACCGGTCGCGTCGGCTACATGCATCTTCCCGACATGGGCACGAATGGAATTCGCGAGTTTGTCAAATGGTATTACCCGCAGTTGACGAAGGAAGGGCTGATTGTCGACGTTCGCGCCAACGGTGGCGGCAACGTGTCGCGCATGATCATCGAGCGATTGCGGCGCAAGGTTTTGGCGCTGAATTATTCGCGCACGAATGACGACGCGACAACGTATCCCGATGCGGTGTTCATTGGTCCAATGGTGTCGATTCTGGATGAGAACTCCGGGTCCGACGGAGACATCTTCCCGGCGATGTTTCGTGAAGCCGGTCTTGGACCACTGATTGGAAAGCGTTCGTGGGGTGGTGTGGTTGGTATCACGAACCGTGGTGGGTTGATAGACGGCGGAAGCGTCAGTGTGCCGGAGTTTGGGTTTGCAAATAAGAACGGCGAGTGGGTGATCGAAGGCTACGGCGTCGATCCTGACATCGAGGTTGATAACGATCCGATGTCGGTGATGGCGGGCAAAGATCCGCAACTCGACCGGGCGATCGCGGAAATCATGGCTAAGCTGAAGAATCCGGTGAAGCTGCCGCCCAAACCCACGCCACCGGTGAAGACGGTCAAGGACGCCACAACCTCGCGCGCGCAGCCGTAACAGCTCGCGGCCGCAGACGAATGGGCCACAGGCGACTACGCTGTCGTCTGTGGCCTAACTCTTTTGTGAGCCGCTCGAGCCTTGTGACGAGCGGACCGAGACGCCAATTTTGACTT
The DNA here is from genome assembly GCA_965649955.1 of uncultured bacterium. Taxonomy (GTDB): domain Bacteria; phylum Acidobacteriota; class Blastocatellia; order Pyrinomonadales; family Pyrinomonadaceae; genus PSRF01. Next base: position 183 of record CBFGMX010000139.1, on the reverse strand, counting down.
AATGGTTAAGAACGCAAAGGTGGAAATAAAACTCTGCGAATCGCGGCAGCGCTTGGCGTCTTTGCGCCTTTGCGCGAGAAAACTTCCTCAGCATGAAGTACTTTTTGTACAAAGCTACTTACTCCTGAATCAACAGCTTGTCCTGCGGCAGCATCGCCGGCAGTCCTTTGTGTTGCCAACAGC
>CBFGMX010000138.1:0-14643 GCA_965649955.1 uncultured bacterium | reverse complement strand
ATCGACAAAGGCGGCGGTACGTTCTTCGGCCGCTGAGGACCGCAGCTTCTTCGGCCACCCACGCGGGTTATCGACGCTGTTCTTCACCGAGATGTGGGAGCGTTTCTCGTTCTACGGGATCCGTCCACTCCTGATCCTTTTTATGACGGCCGCCATTACTCAAGACGGATTCGGTTTTGAACGAACCCAGGCTGGCGCGATCGTCGGTATCTACGCCTCGAGTGTTTATCTGGCTTCGTTGCCGGGCGGTTGGGTAGCAGACCGATTGTTGGGCCTGCGCCGGGCGATCATGCTTGGCGCCGTCCTGATCTCGGTGGGCCATATCTCGATCGGCCTCTCTTCGTTCGCGCAATCGAAAGTACCGTTCTTCCTCGGTCTTATATTCATCGTCCTCGGCACCGGACTACTCAAACCAAACATCTCTGCCATCGTCGGCGATCTGTATCCCGAAGGTGGTGCGCGACGTGACGCGGGGTTTTCGATCTTCTACATGGGAATCAACACGGGCGCCACTGTTGGTCAGATTGCTACCGGGATCCTCGGTGAAAAACTCGGCTGGCACTGGGGATTCGGGCTTGCCGGCGTGGGAATGTTGCTGGGATTGACGTGGTTCGCTTTGAACGCGCGCAGGACGCTCGGGGATCTTGGTACGACGATCTCACGCGATCCTGATCCGGTCAAACAGGCTCGCGACGAAACAAGGATGAAGCTCGGGTTAGCCATTGGTCTCGGCCTGCTTGCGCTCGTGATCGTTCTTGCTGCGACCGGAGTCATTACCCTGAATCCACAGACCATTGGTCAATACATGACCTACGTGCTGGTGGGAACGGCTGCCGCATACTTCACCTATGTCCTGGCATTCGGTGGTCTTACGAAAGAAGAGAAAAAACGAATCGTTGTAATCGCGATCCTGTTTGTGTTCGCGGCCATCTTCTGGTCAGCGTTTGAGCAAGCGCCCACGTCACTGAATCTCTTTGCGAAGGACTTTACCAATCGAGTTGTTTTCGGTTGGGAAATTCCGGCGACCTGGTTCCAATCGGCCAATTCCTTTTTCATTATTTTGCTTGCGCCGGTGTTCGCTTGGATCTGGGTGGGGATGGGTGCACGAGGAAAGAACCCAACGAGTCCGGCGAAGTTTGCTTTGGGATTGCTGTTTGCGGCGATTGGCTTCGCGATCATGATTCTGGCTGCAAACCTGGTAGTGGGCAGCGGCGGGGGCGTGAGGGTATCGCCGATGTGGTTGGTCGGCAGTTACTTCTTCCAAACAATCGGCGAACTATGCCTGAGTCCTGTGGGCCTGTCGTCGATGACCAAGCTCTCGCCGCGCAAGTATGTGGGACAGATGATGGGTATCTGGTTTCTGGCGAGTTCGGTGGGAAATCTGATCGCGGGCCTCGTCGGCGGCCACGTCGATCCGGAAAAACTGGACCAGATGCCAAAACTCTTTATCGCAACCACGCTCGCACTGGTCGCTGCCGCCGTCCTTCTTGGCCTGATGGTGCCGTTCATCAAGAAGTTGATTCCCAATGAAGACAAACTCGTAGGAGAATAAACGTTGCTCAATCGTCTACACCTTGCGCTGGCCTTTGTGCTGGCCCTCAGTGTTTGTGCTCAGGCCCAACAAAAACTTCTTACCATCGAAGACATTTTCGATCCCGCGAAGCGAGTCAACTTCAACGGCACCACGCCGACCATTCGCTGGCTCAAAGACGGCAACCACTATCTGCTTACAAACGAAGCATCGCGACGCGATGTGCCGCGATTGCAGAAAGTCAATGCCGCGACGGGCGAGGCGACCCCGTTTTTCGACGCCGCAAAAATGCAGGCGGCGTTTGCTGCTTTGCCCGGTGTGAGCGCCGCCGATGCGAGTCAGCTTGCCGGGCGAGGGAATTACAGCCTTAATCCGGCGGAGACCGCGGCACTCATCAACTGGGCCAACGATCTTTTCTATTACGAGTTTGGCAGCGATCGAGCGATTCGACTCACGACCACGCCCGAGCCCGAGGTCGGCGAAGGTTTTAGTCCCGATGGACGCATGGTCACTTTCGTTCGTGACAACAATCTCTACGTTGAAGATCTCGGCATGCAACGTCGCGAACGTGCGCTGACGCGCGACGGCAGTGCGAAGATTCTCAACGGCCGTTTGGACTGGGTTTACCAGGAAGAGTTGTATGGCCGCGGGAACTTCGGTGCGTACTGGTGGAGTCCGGATTCAACCATGATCGCCTTTTTGCGGTTCGATGAAACCCCGGTGCCGGAGTTCACCGTAGTCGATCACATTCCGTACTACCAGAACGTCGAGGTCACGCCTTATCCGAAGGCTGGAGCTCCGAACCCGATCGTCAAACTCGGTGTGGTGAACGCGAGTGGTGGTGAGATTCGCTGGATGGATACGTTCAAGTACCAGCCGGCTGATCTGCTGATCTCGCGTGTGGCGTGGTCGCCTGACGGCAAAAAGGTAGTGTTTCAGGCGCAGAACCGTGAGCAGACGTTTTTGGACGTCAACTTTGCCGACCCTGGCGACGGCAAGTCGACGACTGTAATCCATGAGACGTCGAAAGCGTGGGTTGGAATCAATGAAAACCCGATCTGGTTAAAAGACGGATCGTTCTTGTGGGCCAGCGAGCGAAGCGGGTGGGAACATTTGTATCACTACTCGCCCGAGGGGAAGTTGTTGCGTCAGGTCACGGATGGAAAGTGGGAAGTGCGATCGATCGAAGGTGTCGACGAGAAGAACGGATTCATCTATTTCACCTCTACGCAACACAGTCACATCGCAAATAACGGATACCGAATTAAGCTCGACGGTTCCGGGTTGACGCGTCTGACGATGAGCGAGGGATCGCACCGGATGGACGTAAGCCCCGCACACAACTATTTCATCGACTCCTGGAGTGACCTCAACACACCGTCGCAGGTTCGGTTGTTCGACTCGAGCGGGAAACTGGTGCGCGTCATTGCGGAGAACAAGGTCGAGGCGCTGAAGCAGTACAAGCTAGGCGCGGTCGAACTGCTTCAGGTGAAGACTCGTGACGGGTTCGCAATGGAAGCGATGATGATCAAGCCGCCCGATTTCGATCCGTCGAAGAAGTACCCGGTGATGAGTTTTACTTACGGTGGACCACATGCGCCGCAAGTGCGAAACGCGTGGGGATCGACGACCTACATGTGGCATCAACTGCTTGCGCAAAAGGGTTACATCATCTGGGTCTGCGACAACCGCACCGCCAGCGGCAAGGGACTCGAATCGACGTGGCCCGTCTACAGGAACTTCGGCGAGCTCGAGTTGCAGGACATCGAGGATGGTCTCGCGTGGTTGAAGACGCAGCGTTACGTCGATGGTTCGCGGATTGGGATCTGGGGTTGGAGTTATGGCGGCTATATGACGAGCTATGCGTTGACGCATAGCCAGTCGTTTAAGGTTGGTATTGCTGGTGGGAGCGTCACTGACTGGCGCGATTACGACAGCATCTACACCGAGCGTTACATGGGAACGCCGCAAAACAATCCTGAAGGCTACAAGAAAAGTTCCCCGGTGCACGCGGCGAAAAACCTGCACGGCAAGCTGCTACTGATCCACGGCGCGATCGACGACAACGTGCACATGCAGAACACGCTTCAGTTTGTTTACGAGTTGCAGAAGGCAGGGAAGCAATTCGAACTGATGCTCTACCCAAAACAACGGCACGGGGTCACCGATCCACTCTTACTCAAGCATATGCGCCAAATGATGACGGATTTTATCCTCAAAAACCTGTAACTGCGGATTCTCTTAGCTCTGGGGTGGCACGGGCATTGCCATGGAGGGGATGGGCCAACTCCCTCGCCTCTTAAGGAGACTCCTTCATGTCGTCACCCCTCGCTACAATTACCCTCGAAGTCGAACCCCAACTACCGCTCCTCTGCCACGAGGTTCTAAGCGACCCGCAAACCGAGGTCCAGCGGGCGGTCCAGTTAAACCTCCAAAATGAGATCGACTACGTCTTAAACCTCATCGAAAACTCTCAGATTCGGGAAGTCTCAGAAACCATCCTCATCGAACTAGTCCGCTTCTTCGACTGGCTCACCCGCATCGAAAACAATCTTCACAAACTCGATACGCTGCTCGAAAGCCTGTCGCTTCTCGAAGTCCTTGAATTCGAAGCCCGATCGCTTATCGACTACATCGAAACAAAAGCCATTAAAGTCGCCGCGGCCGCCGGAAACGACCGCCTCAACGACGTCCTCGACGGCATTTCCTACGGAATTACCCACGATTTGCGCCGTATTTTCGAGCGTGAGCTCGTCCGCGGCGTGACCGAACAATCGACGCCGATCGTCTACGGAAAGATCCTCCACGCACACGGGCTGTTAACAAACTGCTTCCAGCAGTCGACCATCACGCTGCTCCAGGTGTTCAAGCCCGGCATGGATGCATCAGCGCTCTTTAACGACATCGAGCTGCGCTTGCAGCAGTCTCTGGTGCTCTGCAAAGACCTCTCATCGCTGATGCGTTTTGTGCGTCTTTCGCAAGCGAATTCCGACCCGGATGTTCTGCGCACCGTCACGGCGAGGATACTCGAATTTAGAGACGGCAGTATGCAGTATCTGATGTACAAAGACTGGCGCGGCTACGAGAGTCTGGCCCTGGAAGTGATCACCGCGATCGAGAACAACCTCGACGCCAAACCATTGCTGCACAAGTTCATCTGCTTCCTCGAAGTGCTCTACGGCCACGTTAAAATGCGCGCGGTGCTGGCGGAGAATTTCCCGTATTCCGGCGCAGACGACGACGCCGAATGATTGGCCCACTTCTCAATAGTCCTTCACCCCGCAACGCGGCGTGGTGCCGCAAACTGTTAGCCGCCGGGTAACACAAATTGTTACTTCAGGTGTTCCCGCAAAGGCGCAAAGACGCGAAGCTTAGAAGCCCTTGAAGGAAAAGGGTTCCCGTAGGGAAAAGGGTTTCCGACTCCTAAAAATTCTTCTTTGCGTCTTCGCGTCTTTGCGGGAAACTTTCTTATTGTCTGGCGGAAACCAGAGGCGCAAACTTCATCGGCGGCGCAGCGGTCCTCGTTACGGTCACTGTCTGCCCGCGTAGAAACTCCATCATCCCATCCTTGATCTTAGGAGACGAAAGAAACAGCGGATCGCTGTGGACCGCACCGTCGATGATGAGGTGTGTGCTATTGGCGAAACCTTTCAGGTACTCCTCGGCATTGCTCACGGGCGTGCGCGCGTCAAGAGTTCCGCTGATAAACAACACCGGCACATTCGATTTCAAAGGCGAACGAAACTCATCGCCGAGATCCGGCGCCTTCCATTCCTCGCAAATATCCGGAAACGGAAAGTTGAACAGATCTTCGAGCAGAGTTCCTTTTGCCTCGCGGGCAATCTGTTCGCGGCGAGCAGGTGTCTGACCTGAAGCGCAATCCATCGCGTACGACATCGCCGAGCCGATCCCCTGGCGCGAGATGCTTAACCAGACCTGCGCGGGATTTGTGAAATCGCCCTTCGACGCGCGATAGAAAAATGCGGGAAAGTTTGCTGTTACCGTCGTGCCGATGTTGTTGCCGACGATGTACTGCATGACAAACTTATTCACGATAACGCGAACCTTTAGTTTCGTGCGCGGGTCAGTAATCTCGACGGTTTCCGGTTGAGCGTCTAAACGATCGAACACTGACTTCATCAAACCAAGAAAATCCGGAATGTCTTTTCCGATCTCCGGGTCGGACTTGATCAAGGCGGCCAGGTCTTCCAGGTGCTTTTGAATGTTGCCTGGCATCTTGTACGTGTGGTCCGGTCCTTCGATGCCGGCGAGCATTGCGCGGCTGATACTGTTTGGATGGCGTCTCAGCGTAGCGAAGGCGAGGTGAGTGCCGTAGCTGATGGCCCACAGGCTGATTTTAGGAACTTCCAGCGCTTTTCTGAGATCTTCGAGATCGTCGGCGCTCTCGTTGCTGTTGTAACCACTAAGATCGACACGCTGGATGTCACGCCAGTAAGAGGCGCAAGCACTGGCGTTCTCGCGTAAGCCTTTGAGCGCTAATTCGCGCGATGGAGCAACGTCGAGCGGCAAAGCCAGTCGTTCGTAACAGGCGAGATTTGGTTTGGAGTGGCCGGTACCTCTTTGATCGAAGGCGATGACGTCCGCGATCGCTCGAAAGGCCATGAACAGGGGAAACCGGGAGCCTTGGGCTGCCCCGATTCCGGATCCTCCTGGACCACCGGCGAGGTAGACGATTGGGGGACCGGGGTTCGTGGCGGTGCTTTTGAAGCGAACGAACGCCAACTCGATCAAGTTGCTTTGGGGATCACTTCGTTTTTCTGGCACGAGCAGTGTTCCAAATTCAGCAGCCGTTTTCTCGCCTTTGCTGTTCTCAAAGCTATACGGTTTGATTTTCAAGCTTCCGGCTTTTTGTTGCGCAAGCGAAACAGACACGTTGCAGAGGAACAGAACGATGATCAAGACACACTTCGAGCTGGACATACTCAAATGCCTCCTTAACAACCCTTAAATCTATTGAATCTCAGCGATGGCCCAACTGACCTTCGCGCGCACTCCCGGTTCAGCATCGTTCAGCGCCTGCTGCAAAGAGGGAAGTGCCTGGTTACTGGCAATCTCGCCGAGCGCTTCAGCCGCTGCGGTCCGCACTTCCGCGCGCGAATCACTCAGGAGCAGGCTGCAAAGGGCCGCGACCGCCCGCTCCTCTTTCATTTCGTTCAAAGCCCACGCCGCGAGTCGACGCACACGCCAGTCTGAGTCGGCCAACGTCGCGATCAGCGTCTCGCCGGCACGCCTGTCTCGAACCTCGCCGATAGCGCGTGCGGCAGCCATGCGCACCCAGGCGTCCGGGTCGTTAAGTAAAACGATCAGTTGCGGAACCGCTTGTGCACGTTCTCCGGGAATCATGTTGGTCAATTCGCCGATGGCCCAGGCGGCGTTTCGACGCGTTACGGCGTTTTGGCTGTCGAGTTGATTCATTAGTGGGACCAGAGCCGCACGGCCCATCGAGGCCAATGCGAGTGCGGCCTCTTCGCCCGGAGAAGGATGTTTGAACGTGTCGAGCGCCGGACTCCAGCGCCCGGTGTTCCAGCAGGCGATTGCCTCGGTTGGCCTATCGTCTCCGAGCATTACAACGAGAGACGGTATCGCGTCGACGTTGCGATTTCGTCCAGCTTCGCATGCCGTACGCGCGAGTTCCTGTGCCGCGTTTGTAGTGGGGCGGTTGGCGACGGATGGAGTTTGATCCTGTGTGGTGCGTTCGATTACTCGCGCGGATGGACCAGAGCTGACGGGCGCTGCCGGCGCCGCCAAAGCGGCCGGTACGTCAAGCAATGGTGTCCGGAACACGAAACCAAAAGTCGATCCGGCAATGGCGGACACACAAAGCGAGGCCAACACGCCAGCCGTTATCATCCGTCCGGGCCACCCGCGTAACGACATTCCCTTACGGGTAAGTTGCCGGATTCGCTTCTCGAGCATTCGACCATCGAAAACGCTCAACATGATGCTCCTCCCGACCGGAAGTATTGAAAGGTCAGCCGCCCTTAACAAAGACCGTGCGTAGGTGTCCGGTTTCAACACCTGATCCGTCACCAATTCGTCGCACGCGAGCTCGCGCTCGCGCTCGATCTGTCGCTTGATGAAGAATGTGAACGGGTGAAACGAGATCGGCAGCGATACCAACTCGCACGCCAGCTTAGCCACAAGATCGCTTCGCCGGAGGTGGGCCATCTCGTGCCCAATCACGGAAAGAAGTGTTTCCTCGTCGACGTCACCGCAAAATGAATCCGGAAGCACTATCAACGGACGTATTACTCCCAAAGTGTAAGGAACGCGTGCCGAGGGCGATCGGGCCAGGTGAACGTTCTCGATGCCGAAGAGCCTCATGCAACGTTTTGCCGCAGATTCGATTGCCGGGGTCAGTCCGTCGAAACTTGCAGACCGTCGCAGTCTTTCTTTCGCAGTCCACAGTCGTACGAACCGTACCGCACACAACCCGAGAAACAGCAGATACGCACCGCTCGCGAATCGCATGTGACGCGGTGTCGCGTTTAAGGCTACCTGCGAGTTTCTTCGCCGCGTGTGGTCTATCGACACCTCCTCAACCGCAGTCGCGGGTCTTGTTTCCATTGGCTGGGACACAGCGGTGACTGGTAAAGATGGCACGACTTGCATTGCGGTGATTGCGGGAGCGATCAGACAGAAGACCAGCGCAGTGATCCATACTATGTACCGGTAATGCGCCGAGCAGTTTCGCAGCAGATACGTTCCGGCGGTGGCAAGCATGCAGATGGCCGCGATTTGCCACGTCGAATTCACAAGAAAGTTCAGGATGAATTCACTTACGCTCGTCACTCGCTTCCTCCTTGTCCAAAAGTTCGTGGAGGGCCTTCAGTCGTTCCGGCGTCAGATGTTTTTCCTGGAGCAGGCTGACGACCAGGCCCTCGGCAGATCCGCCGAAAACACGATCGACAAACTCGCGTAAGGCCTGGCCGGTGAATTTGTTTCGACTGACAGCGGCGCGGTAGATGTAGGCCTTGTCCTTGAGAACTCTTTTGACGCGTTTCTTGCGATGAAGGACGGTGAGCATGGTCTGCACCGTCGTGTAGGCGAGTTCGCGTTTAAGTTCTTTCTGGACGCTCTGAACGTTTGCCGGTCCCTTGTCCCACAGGATCTGCATGATCTCCAATTCCAGCGGCGTCATCTGGTCGCTTTTTTGTCTCGGCATAGCGATTACCTACTAAGACTTTAGTTGGATATAGCGCAAACCGGTGGGTGATGTCAACTAAAACTTTAGTTGGTGAGAAGATTCAAAAACTCGTATTTCAGTCTAGCGCCTCTGGCAGCGAGGACAGTAATAAGTAGATCGGCCGCCGTGGACGACACGCTTGATCTGCGTTCCGCACACTACGCACGGCTCGCTTTCACGTTCATAGATGCGCCAGAACCGCTCCGGCGCCTCAAAGTAACTCCCATTCCCGTCCGCCAGATCGATGCGCAACGTAGAACCCGCATCGATCGCCTCACGCAGCACTTCACGAATCGCGCGATAAAGCTTCCGCGCACGAGGCTTCGACAAACGTTGCGCGGCCTTCATGGGATTCACCCCCGCGAGAAACAATGCCTCCACGGCGTAGATATTTCCCAAACCGAGAATCCGCGTCTGGTCCAACAGCAGTTGTTTCAGACTGCGTCGCGAACGCGAAAGCGTCTCGAGAAAATATTCTTCAGTGAAGTCGTCCGAAAGCGGCTCCGGCGCGAGCGCCAGCAGTTCTTTCGGCAAACGCTCGCGATTGACGACGAGACGCATACGTCCAAACTGTCGCATGTCGCAGAAAACCAAACGCCGTTCGTCGTCGAGATGAAACACGACGTGCGCGTACGGCGGCAGCTTGTCATCCGTCGTCAACGAGACAAACTTGCCGGTCATTCGCAAATGAGTGGTCAATACGCGGCCGGATTCGAGCTCAAACAGAATGTACTTGCCACGGCGCCCGACCGCCGTGATCAACGAGTTGCGAAGTTGGCGATCAAACGCCGGACGAGAGACGTCGGGAGCGATTCGTTTGAGTCTTAACTCCGCGGCGAGGATACGGCGACCGACGACAACGGGCCGCAAAGCACGAACGACGTGTTCTACCTCAGGAAGTTCCGGCATGGCGGTGAGACTAATTGCAAACTAATTCGTGCTTTCGATGATCTTCTCGATCTCCGTCGTGATCTGTTCGACAAGTCCCGGCGCGCGCGCCTCGATGTTCAAACGTAGCAACGGTTCCGTGTTTGAAGGGCGAATATTAAAGCGCCATTCGGGAGTCTCGAGCGAGTAACCGTCCGTGTAGTCTTCCGTACCGTGGCCGTGATACTTCTGCTTCACGGCGGCGATCACCTTTTCGATGTCCTTAACTTTATAGTTCAACTCGCCGGACATGTAGTGACCGGCCATGTACGGCGCCATCATCTCCGAAAACGGTTTGTTCAGCTTCGAGAGATGTTCGAGCACGAGCAGGAACGGAATGATGCCGTTGTCGGCGTAGAAATTGTCGCGGAAGTAGTAGTGCGCGCTCATCTCGCCGGCAAACAACGCGTTCTCTTTCCGCATGCGGTCTTTCATGAACGCGTGACCACCCTTCGAGATGATTGGGCGGCCGCCTTTCTTATTCACTACTGAGAGCGTGGGCCAGATCACGCGTGGGTCGAAGATGATCGCGTTGTCGTGGCCGTATTTATCGAGCAGGATGTCCGCTTGCAACGCGGTAACGTATGCACCGGAGATGAATCGTCCGCCTTCGTCGAAAAACATGACGCGGTCGGCGTCCGCGTCCCAGGCGACTCCGAAATCAGTCTTTTCGTCTTTAACCATCTGCTCGATCTCGGTGCGATTGCCGGGCAACATCGGATCGGGTGGTCCTTTCGGAAACGATCCATCGGGTTCGAAGTTCAGCGGCAGCAGGTCCTGGCCCAATTCCTGGACCAGCTTCGCGACGGCGTATGACACGTAACCGAAGTTGGCGTTGGCGACGAAGCGAAACTTCTTCAGCACGGACGTATCGATGGATTTCAGAACGTGACGGAGGTAGTCGTTCAAAATATCGCGCTCGGTGAGATTGCCTTTCCTGTCGGAAGTCACGCCTGCATCTTTACCGTCCTTCAGCACGTCGCGAATGTCGAAGAGTCCGGTATCTGAAGAGATTGCGGCGACTTTCTCACGCACCAGTTTCATTCCGTTGTACTGCTTGGGATTGTGCGAAGCAGAGACGACGATGCCGCCGGAATAGTCGTACGCGCCGACAGCGAAATAGAGCATGTCCGTCGTGATCTTACCGATGTCCACGACGTCGACGCCCGCATCGAGGAATCCGTTGGTCAACGCGGCTTTGAGTGGAGGCGACGAAACGCGAGCATCCATGCCGACGACTACAGTCTTTGGCTTGAACAGGTAGACGTAAGCTTTTGCGATCCTGTAATAGCCTTCTTCGTCGATCTCGTCAGGATAGACTCCACGAATGTCGTAAGCTCGGAAAACGCTCCAGTCCACAACTAATCCTCTCTCGTAAGCTGGTAACCGCTTTAGGTCAACGTGTAATCAGTCAAACTGGTCTTATCGCCAAGTATGCTGCCCGGTCTCACGATCGCCGAACGACCGATGTGACAACCGCGTCCGACAACAGCGCCGGTGACCTGCGCGGTCGTGCCGATGCGTGTGTGCGGCCAGATGACTGAATTCTCGACGCGTGCACGTTCCTCGACAAAGCAACCCTGGCCCAGTACGGAGTTGATGATTTGCGCGCCGGGTTTAATCTGGCAGTCGTCGCCGATCATCGACATGTCGTCGATCTCGGCGACGGTGGCGGCGTCGAAATTACCGCGACGTTCCTTGATGTGAATTCGCGTCACACGATTCGCGAGTAGATCGGAATGGACCTGTAGATAACGTTCGGGAGTGCCGATGTCGATCCAGTAGGTGCGCACCGGAATGTGCGCGTAGAAAGATTCGTTACGTTTCAGCAGATCGGGGAACAATCCATACTCGAACGAGTAGTTTTCACCAGCGGGAAGGTAGTCGAGCACTTTTGGTTCGAGAATGTAGGTGCCGGCGTTGATCGTGTTGCAGGTGATCTCGTCGGGCTTCGGCTTCTCGAGAAAGCGACGAATGGCGCCGTCTTTTTCTGTTTCGACCAGTCCATAACTCTGGGGATTGTCGACGGGCGTCAATACGATCGTGGCAGTAGCGTTTCGCTCGTTGTGTTCGCGTATGACGGCTTTCAGATCGAGATCCGTCAGGATGTCGCCGTTAAAGACGACGGTCGGTTCGCGAATGAGATCTTCGGCGAATTTGTAGGCGCCCGCGGTGCCCATCGGTTGCGGTTCGACGGTGTATTTCAGGTTCACACCGTAGTCGGAACCGTCGCCGAGCAGTTGCTCGATCTTGTTCGGTTGATATGAGAGCGACAGAGTGATGTCGGTGATGCCGGCGCGTCGGAGCGTATCGATCTGGTAGAGAAGGAACGGTCGGTTGCAGATGGGAACGATTGGTTTTGGGGTATAAACCGTTAACGGGCGCAGGCGCGTGCCTTTGCCCCCCGCCAGAATGAGTGCTTGCATGCGTGAGGAAGTCTAACACGGATGACACTGATGATAAGAATGGGCTAGGATTACCACATGTCTGAATTAAATGAGGCTGTAATAATCAGTGCCGCACGAACGCCGGTGGGCAAGTTTTTGGGATCGTTGAAGGGATTTACCGCGCCGGAACTCGGCGCGATCGCAGTGCGCGAAAGCGTCAAACGAGCGGGCATCAAGCCGGAAGACGTTGACGAAGTGATCATGGGTTGCGTGATCCAGGCGGGGTTGGGCCAGAACCCCGCGCGGCAAGCAGCGCTGCGTGGCGGATTGTCGCCGTCTGTTGCCGCGGTGACCGTGAACAAGGTCTGCGGATCCGGACTCAAAGCCGTGATGATGGCCGCGCAGGCAGTCAAACTCGGTGACTCGGAAATGGTCGTCGCCGGTGGTATGGAGTCGATGAGCAACGCGCCTTATCTGATTCCGAAAGCGCGCGAAGGTTATCGTCTCGGCAACGGCGAACTGGTCGACTCGATGATCAACGATGGACTATGGTGCGCCTTTGAAAACTATCACATGGGCTGCACCGGCGAGCTCGTTGCGGATGAATACTCGGTCGGACGAGCTGAACAGGACGAGTTCGCCACTAATTCACATCGCAAAGCTGCGGCTGCGATCAAAGCCGGGAAGTTTAAAGATGAGATCGTCGCGGTCGAGATCCCGCAGAGGAAAGGACCGGCGATTGTTTTCGACACGGACGAGACGGTTCGCGAAGATACGTCGGTAGAAGCACTTGGCAAACTCAAGCCTGCGTTTAAGAAAGAGGGAAGTGTAACCGCCGGCAATGCTCCCGGTGTAAACGACGGTGCGTCGGCAGTGGTTGTAACTTCGCTGCGCCGCGCTCAGGAACTGGGCGTGGAACCGATGGCGCGTATCGTTGCCCAGGCGACCGCGGGACTTGAACCTAAGTACGTGATGATGGCGCCGGTTGAGGCCGTGCGGAAGTTGTTCAAGAAAACCGGATGGTCGGCGAGTGAAGTCGATCTGATCGAGTTGAACGAAGCGTTTTCCGTGGCAGCGCTGGCGGTCACGCGGGAACTCGGACTCGATCCGGAGCGTGTAAACGTAAACGGCGGCGCGGTGGCGCTGGGTCACGCGATCGGACAATCCGGTTCACGTTTGTTGACCACGATCTTGTATGAACTTAAGCGTCGCAATGCGCATCGCGGAGTCGTGGCCCTGTGTTTGGGCGGTGGCAACGCTGTTGCGATGGCGATCGAACGGTAATTTGCAATGATGAGGTGAATTCCTTGACTACCCCCGAACAACACAACAAGTATCTGGCCTATACGCATATTGGTTATGGGGCATTTTCAGCCGTGATCATGATTTTGGTCATGATCATGTTCGGCTTGTTATCGGCCTTCGATCGGGGTGGTCCGCCCGCCTTTTTCTTTTTCTTCATGGCGATGTTCATGTTGGTAATGGGCGGCCTCATGACAGCTCCGTCGCTGATTGCCGGGTATGGATTGCTGAAACGCAAAAAGTGGGCCCGCACAATGGCCATCATTTCCGGGGTCATAGCCGCCGGAAACTTTCCGTTCGGCACTGCCGCCTGTGTTTACACATTTTGGTTTCTTTTCAGCGACCCCGGTAAGGTGATCTTTGAGGGCAATAACTACGCGCTGCCGCCAGGACGGCAAACGTGGGCCAACCAGCAATTGGACTACGACGCGCAGCGACAACGCGAAGCTCAGTACAACGCTCCACCGCCGCCACCTGACTGGCGCTGATTTCAAGGAGTCTCGAACAACGTGAGTGAAATCATCGGCGTAGTGGGCGCGGGCACCATGGGAAACGGAATCGCCCAGGTTGCTGCTCGAGCCGGCTACGCCGTAATCATGCGCGACGTGCACGACGAGTTTTTGCGACGCGGACTCAGCGCGATTGACAAGAGTCTGCAACGTGACGTCGATAAACAGCGACTCGACGGGGCCGGCAAGCAGGCGATAGTCGAGCGGATTCGCACGACGACCGATCTTGAAGCGTTCAGCGAGGCTTCTTTTGTGATCGAGGCGGTCACCGAGGATCTCGCGGTTAAAACAGAGGTCTTCAAGGCTCTCGATCGCATCACGCCGGAAAACGCGATTCTCGCCTCAAATACGTCTTCAATCTCGATCACTAAACTCGGCGCCGCCACCGAACGCCCCGACAAGGTTATCGGCATGCATTTCATGAACCCGGTGCCGGTGATGAAACTCGTCGAGGTGATCCGCGGCATGGCGACCACTGATGAAACGTATGAGCTTGTGAAAACACTCGCGGTGAAGATGGACAAGGTCGCGCTTGACTGTCAGGACTCGCCCGGATTTGTTTCGAACCGCGTGTTGATGCCGATGATTAACGAAGCGATCTTCGCCCTCTACGAAGGCGTAGCGACGCGAGAGAGTATCGACGGCATTATGAAGCTTGGCATGAACCATCCGATGGGACCGCTCACACTCGCCGATTTCATCGGACTGGACGTATGCCTCGCCATCATGAATGTGTTATATGAGGGGCTCGGAGACCCGAAATACCGCCCATGCCCGCTG
>CBFGMX010000137.1:0-14679 GCA_965649955.1 uncultured bacterium | reverse complement strand
ACCAGCGGATCGACTTTCGTCGCGCGCCGCGCGGGCAAATAACACGCGAGTAACGCCACCGCGAACAAAGTTCCGGAAACGATCGCAAACGTCGCGACGTCCGTCGTCGTCACCTGGTAAAGCAACGTGGCCAACAGCCGCATCAGTAACAACGCCGCGACGACGCCGATCACGACGCCAGCCAGCGCCAGTACCATTCCCTGCTTCAACACCATCTTCAGAATGTCTGATGGACCAGCGCCAAGCGCCATGCGGATCCCGATGTAGTGGATCTGCTGACTGACTGAATACGAAACCACGCCGTAGATCCCGATCGACGCCAGCAACAACGCGACGCCGGCAAAGATCCCGATCACCAGCGCCGGAAACCGGCGAATGAACGACGCCTGCGTCTGGGAGATCATTCCTTCCATCGTGTTGACGTTAAGAACCGCGGCGTCCGGATCGAGATTACGAACCTCACCGCGCACCGCGTTTGCGAGCGTCGTGGGATCGCTGTTGGTGCGTACAACCAGACTGGACGAATAATCGCCGGCCTGGCGAAACGGGTAGTACAGTACTGGCCGCACCTCTTCGTCGAGACCGGTGATCTTCACGTCGCCGACAACGCCGACGATCGTGACGGGATCGGCTTGAACCGACGCATAACGCAGTTTTCTTCCGATCGGATCGCGCCCTGCAAATATGCGGTCCGCGATCGTCTTGCCGATGATCACAACTGTCGGAGCGCCATCCTGATCACGCTCGTCGAACAACCGGCCGCTAAGCAGTGGAACGCCGATCGTTTGGAAATAATGTTCGTTAACTACACGGACGTTGGCTTCCGTTTCTTTGCCCGGCGGCGGCAGCGGATCGCCGTCGACGTTGAACCGCGTCGTGTTGCCGCCGTTGAGGGGAAGAATGTCGACAGTGCCCGCGCCGACGACACCGGGCAGCGAACGAACGCGTTCCTGCAACTGCGTGTAGAAGTTGAAGACCTGCGGCGCCTCCGGATATCTCGCCGGCGGCAGGACGATCCTCATCGTCAACAGGTTTTCAGTGTTGAAGCCGACGTTTGTCTGCAAAAGTCGCAGCAAACTCTTCATCATCAACCCCGCGCCGACCAACAACACGACCGCGAGTGCAATCTCACCGACAACCATCGCGCTGCGCAGACGTTGTCCGGCGCCGGCGGACGCGTGTCGCCCACCTTCTTTCAAGACTTCAGTGAGATCGAGACGCGACGATTGGAGTGCCGGCACGAGCCCGAACACCATTCCAGTCAACAGCGACAGACCAAAAGAGAAACCGAGAATGCCGAGATCGATCTGTAGTGATTTCAAAAACGGCATCGCGTTGAGCTGGTTCTGCGGCATCGTGGCGACCAGCGCGGGCACGCCCCAGTAAGCGATTACGAGACCTATCGCGCCGCCAGCCAACGAAAGCAGGATCGCCTCAGTGAGCAGTTGGCGAATGACGCGCCAGCGGCTCGCGCCCAGGGCCGCGCGAATCGCAACTTCTTTTTGACGCGCCAGCGATCGCGTCAGCAGCAGACTCGCGACGTTCGCGCACGCGATCAGAAGCACAAACCCCACCGCGGCGAGCAGGACCAACAGTATCGGGCGCACTGTCCCGACGATCTCTTCCTGTAATGGGACCACTCGTGCGGTGGTCCCGGCGTGTGAATCGTTGAATTGCTGTTCTATGCGGGAGGCGATCACGTTCATCTCAGACTGCGCCTGCTCCGGCGTGACGCCCGGCTTGAGCCGGCCAATGAGGTTTGTGCCGTGCATAAACCGGCGCGTGAGTTGGTTTTGCGACGGTTGATAGGGGACCCAAAGGTCCGCGTTCATCAATGCAAACTGAAACGTCGGCGGCAACACTCCGACGACGGTGTAACTCTGGCCGTTGAGCGTGATGCCCTGACCGAGAACGCCCGGATTGGCGCCAAACCTTCGCTGCCACAATCCGTAAGTCAGAATGGCCACCCGGGGACCATTCGGAACGTCTTCGCCTGTTTGAAAGGTGCGACCGATGTGCGGCTCGACACCCAGCACGGAAAAGAAATTCGCGCTGGCCCGCGGCGCGTTGATGTTTTCCGGATCGCCCACCCCACTGAGGATTCCGCCGCCGCCGCTATATGCCGCCAGCCCTTCGAAGACTGTGTTCTGTTGGTAGTCCTGGTAATCGGGATACGAGAACTCGCGTTTATTAAAGTCCTGCTTTGGCGTGCGCTCCCACAGGTGATACAGGCGATTAGGCTCTCTGTAAGGTAATCCGCGCAGCAGCGCCGCATTGACGACGGTGAAGATCACGGTGCTTGCACCCATGCCGAGCGCGAGCGTGGCCACCGCGACGACTGCGAATCCCGGGCGCTTCAGAAGAGTTCGAATGCCATAACGCAGATCTTGTATCAGCTTGTTCATCGTTCCACCTCTGTAACGTGTTTCAAATCGGTGGTCCTACTCGTATCTCAATGCCTCCAGCGGATCGACTTTCGTCGCGCGCCGCGCCGGCAGGTAACAAGCGAGCAATCCCGCAGCGATCAGCACCACGGTGATGCCGGCAAACGTAAACGGATCCGTCGCGCTCACGCCAAAGAGCAAACTGCTCATCAGCCGCATCAAGCCAAACGCTGCGAGGAGTCCGATGACGATGCCGGTGCCGATAACCACCATTCCCTGGCCCAGAATCATGCGCAGCACGTCGCCGACTTGCGCCCCGAGCGCGAGGCGGATGCCAAGCTCGTGTGTTCGTTGCGTGACCGTGTAAGCAGTAACTCCATAGATGCCCGCCACCGACAACAACAAAGCGATGCCGCTGAACAATGCGAGCAGAAAAAGATTGAACTTCGGCTGCGTGACCGATTCGCTGACGATGTGTTCCATCGTCCTGACTTGAGAAACCGGAACAGTGCGATCCACTTCCGCAACAGCCTGCCGCAGCGACGGTACGAGACTCTCGGGTTCAACCGTCGATCGAATTACGAGGGCCATGTTTTGGAAGAGGCTCTGTTTGCTCGTGAAATAAAGTTCCGGCGGTGCTTCTTCGCGCAACTCGAGGCTGCGGACGTTGGCAGTTACCCCGATGATCTCGTACCACACGGGTTGATTATTTTGACCGGGCGAACCGAACGCGATTCGTTTCCCTACCGGATCCTCGTCGGGAAAATCGCGTTGGGCCAGCGCCTGGTTGATCATCAACCGGGGCGGAGCGTTGCTGTCGTCCTGCGGCGCAAACGCGCGGCCTTTCAGCACCGGAATATTCATCGTGCGGAAATAATCGGGACTAACGTTACGGAAGTTTGTGTGGGGCCATTTATCGATCGAGACAACCGGACGACCTTCGATGCGGAAGCCGGTAGTCGGTCCAGGGCTGAGCGGCAACGTATTGATCGCGCCTGCGCTCTGCACGCCGGGAATCGCGCGCGTTCGCTCGAGCACTTGCTCGTAGAACCTGATCAAGTCGTCGTCATTTTGAAACTGTGGGCCAGCGGGAGATAGACGTGCGGTCAATACCTGTTGCGGTGTGAAGCCGGCATCTACAGCCTGTAACCGCATGAAACTGCGAAACAGCAGTCCAGCGCCGGCAAGCAGTACGACTGACAACGCAACTTCCGCGACGATCAGCGCATGTCGCAGTCGCGTGTGACGGGCGCTGCCTGCGGTGCTACGCGAAGTGTCCTTCATCGCGTCCTGAACGTCGACGCGAGAAAAGTGAAGGGCTGGAGCAAAGCCAAAGAGAAAACCTGTTAAGAGCGATGCGCCGAGTGTGAACGCGAACACACGCCAATCCATGCCAATCTCGTTCAGGCGGGGAAAGTCTTTCGGAAGCAGTTTTGTGATCGCGACCACCCCATAGCTCGACAGAAGCAAACCCAGCGCGCCGCCTGCAAGCGCGAGCATCGTGCTCTCCGTCAGGAGCTGCCGCATCACGCGCAAACGTGAAGCACCCAGCGCCGACCGGATCGCCATCTCCCTACTGCGCGACGCCGCACTCGCGAGGAGTAGATTCGCAACGTTGGCGCAGGCGATTAGCAACACAAACATCACCGCGCCAAACAGCAGTTTCAGCATTGTTTCCGACTTGCCGATGAGATGTTCCTGAAGTGAAACGACACGATTGAAGCGCTGATTGTTGCTCTCGGGATACTGCTGTCGCAGCCGCGCCGTGATCGTTTCCATCTCGCTTGCCGCCTGCTCCACCGTCACGCCCGGCTTCAGCAGTGCGATGGCGGAGAGGTAACCCATGCCGCGTCGCTGCGTCGGCTCGATACCTGGATTAAGTTCCGGCGCCAGTTTCAGTGGCGGCAACCAGGCCTCTGTCTTGTTCGGATACTGAAAATTGGTGGGCGCAATGCCGATCACCGAGTAGGTTGAACCGTCGAGGCTGACTTCACGGCCGAGTACTCCCGGATCGGCGCCAAACCTTCGCCGCCACAACGTGTCGCTGAGCACAACTACGGGCGCATGTCCCGCCTGCTCGTCACCTGATACGAAAAGGCGCCCGAGTTGTGGTCCAACACCAAACACGTCGAAAAAGTTCGCGGACGTTTGGGCCAGGTCGATACGTTCGGCCTGATCGGCAAGCGTCAAGTTCGCGTTGGTGATCTTAATGGCTGCGAGATGCTCGAAAACAGTGTTCTGGGCGCGCCAGTCAAGGAAGTTTGGGCCGGTGACCTGCCCCTGACGGCCCACGCTATTCAGTTCCTGAATGGCAACGATCCGATCGGCGGTCCGATACGGCAGGCGCCGCAACATGACGCTGTTGACGACGCTGAAGATCGCAGTGCTCGCACCGATGCCAAGCGCCAGCGTTACGATGACGATTGCGGTGAAGCCGGGGTGCTTGATCAACCCGCGCCAGCCATAACGAACGTCCTTAAGAAACGTATCGAGCATGTCAGTGCCCCCCTTTACTCGTAACGCAAGGCGGTCAAAGGATCGACCTTCGTTGCGCGGCGTGCGGGTATGTAACAGGCGATCAGCGCGACCACCGACAACAAACCAGCCACTGCGACGAAGGTGATTGGATCCTTCGCAGTCACTCCGAATAACAAACTCTCCATTACTCGCGTCAGCGCAAACGCCCCGGCGAGCCCGAGCGCCAGACCGATGACGACCAGCAACATTCCCTGACGCACCACCAATCCCAAAACATCGCCGTACCGCGCACCTAACGCCATTCGCACACCGATCTCATGCGTTCGTTGCGCGACTGAGTAAGACATCACACCGTAGATCCCGGTGGCCGCCAGGATCATCGCGAGTGCGGCGAAGAGTGCGAGCAATGTCGTGCGATACCGCGGTGTCGCCGTTGACCTACTGACCCACTCGTCCATCGTTCTAAGCGTGGCGATCGGTTGGTCCGGATCGATCGCATGCACTTCTTTTCGCACCGCGGGCACCAGACTCAGCGGATCGCCCTGGGTGCGAAGCGCGATGTTGAACCAATGCCAGTCGCGAGTAGGGATGTAGATCGTGGAGTACGGTTGAAACTCGACAGCGCGGTCGCGTATGCCGCCGACGATGCCAATGATCTCGAACGGATCGTCGTCGATTACGGTACGCAGACGCTTGCCAAGCGGCTCTTCATTTGGGAATACCGTGTTGACCAACTGCTCGCTTACCACAATCACTTTCGCGCTCTGACGCACGTCCTGCTCGGTGAAGTTCCTGCCGCGCAGCAACGGAATTCGCAATGCTTCAAAGTAGTGATCGTTCACGTGACGGAAGTCAGCGTTGAACTCCGCGCCAGGCGCGACCGCGGGCCGTCCTTCCACCGTGAATGGCGTGTCGTTCCGTGTTCCGCTTAGTGGCAGTCCGTTGATCATGCCGACCGCCTCGACACCCGGTAGTCCACTGAGGCGCTGTTCAAGATCCTGAAAGAAGTTTGACGACTTCTCTGCGGTGTCGTATTTGCCGCGCGGCAGATCGACGCGCACTGTTAGAACGTTGTTCGCGTCGAATCCGGGGTTGGTGTTCTCGAGCGCAATCAAACTTCTGACCAGCAATCCGGCGCCCACCAGGAGGACCACCGCGAGGGCGCTTTCGAACACAACCAGCAAACTGCGTGTGCGATTTCTGAGGGTCCCTTCACTGCTTCGTCCGCCTTCTTTAAGAGTGTCCGAAAGATTCAGGTTCACGGTGCGGAACGCAGGGAAGACGCCAAACAACAGACCGGTGAGTAGCGAGGTCGCAAACGTGAACGCGAGCACGGTCGCATCGATCTTAACGTTTGCCGTTGTCGGAACAAGGTCGCCGCTGAGTGTCACCAGCAGGTCGATTCCCCACGCCGCCAGCAACGCTCCGAGTGCACCGCCGACGAATGCGAGCAACAGGCTTTCAGTGATCAGTTGACGAACGATCCGCAAACGGCTCGCACCGAGTGCCGTGCGCAAGGCGATCTCTTTTCGTCTCGCATTGGCCCGGACCAGCAGCAGGTTCGCGACGTTGGCGCAGGCGATGAGCAACACAAACCCGACCGCGCCAAAAAGAATGAACAAGCTCGATCTGCTGCTGCCAATGAGTCGTTCGCGCAGTGGTTCGAGACGCAGGCTCCAACCCGTGTTCGATTCGGGAAATTGCTGTTCGAGTCGGGCCGCGATCGCGTCGGTATCAGCTTGCGCCTGGGCCAACGTCACGCCCGGCTTGAGTCGACCAATCGGTCTCAGAAAGTGCGCTTTCCGGATCTTCATTCCCTCGCCGGTGTCGAAGTTGAGCGGCACCCACAAATCGGCAGTCTGCGGAAAGCTCACGTCCTTCGGCATCACGCCGATGACTTCAAAACTGATGTTGTCGAGGATGATTTGTTGATTGACGATTCCCGGGTTGCCGCTAAAACGTTTCTGCCACAGCGCGTGACTGATGATCGTAACCCTATCGCTTCCAGGTTTTTCGTTGTCGAGTGAAAAGCCGCGACCGAGTTCCGGCGCAACGCCGAGTGCCTGAAAGTAGTTGCCGGTAACGACGGAGGCGTTCAGACGTTCCGGTTCACCGCTACCGGTGAGGGTGGCGGGCGCAGTAGTTGAGGCCGTCGCAGCGAATTGTTCGAAAGTCTTGTTCTGGCTGCGATAGTCAAGATAGTCGGGGGGTGAAACGCTGGCGCGATTGCCGCCGGTGCGAATGTTGCCCCACACCCAAACAAGTCGATCCGGTTCGGCGTAAGGCAGCGGCTGAAGCACGACCGCGTTGACGAGACTGAAGATCGCCGTGTTGGCGCCGATGCCGAGTGCCAAGGCGATCAAAGCAATCACCGTGAAACCGGGCCGCTTTAATAGCCCACGAAATCCGTACCGCATGTCTCTAATCAGTGTTTCCATGATTATTCATACCTCAGCGCCGTTAATGGATCGACACGCGAAGCTCGGCGTGCCGGAATGTAACCCGCGAGCAGTGCAACGACGGTCAATGTCACTGCGGCGGCGATCAACGTCAACGGATCAGTCGGACTGAGCCCAAACAGTTCCGACGATACGAGACGGCCGGCGAGCAATGCCGCCGGCACACCTAACGCCAGACCAACAAGGACCAACAGCAACGTTTCCCGCAACACCATCCACGCGATGTTGCCGCCCTTCGCGCCAAGCGCCATGCGGATGCCGATCTCATTCGTGCGACGGGCGACGCCATGGGCCATCACGCCGTACAACCCGATGCAGGCGAGGATCAGCGCCAGCGCGCCAAAGAAACTGACCAACTGCGCGATCAATCGATCCTGATTCAATCGGTCGCGGATCTGTTCGTGCATGGTCGTTACGCCGAAAATCGGGAGCTTGTCGTCGATCTGGTTGATCATCTGGCGCACCGGCCCCGCAACGGAGGCAGGATCGCCGCTGGTTCGAATCTGGATGTTGACGGTGAACGCCGCCTGGTCCTGGATTTGAAGAATCGGCCGGTAGACAGCCGGGTTCGGGGGTTCGCGCGTGTCCAGCGACTTGACGTCGCCGATTACGCCCACGATCTCGAGTGGCGCGCCATCGTCGGTTTCATCGTCGAACGTGAACGTGCGGCCAATCGGGTTCTGATCCTTGAAGAAGCGTTTGACGAAGGTCTCGTTTACGACCGCGACTCTTGGACCACTCGCCGTATCCCGGATCTCGATCTCGCGCCCGCGTATCAACGGAACACCCATCGTCTGCGCGAACTTTGGACCAGTCAGAATATCTTCAACCACCGGATCCTCCTGGCCCGCTTCAGGTGTGAGACCCGGAATCACGATGCTGCTGCTTCTCTGCGTACCGCTGAACGGCGAATAGGTCGCCATCGAAACAGCTTGCACGCCGGCAACGGTGGACACGCGAGTAAGTATCTCCTGGTAAAGGCCCGCCAGCTCGACCGGTTTGTATCCGGCGAGGCGCGGATCGATGCCGACGAGCAACATGTTGGTGCGATCGAACCCGACGTTTTCGCTCTGCAACTTTGCGAGACTTTGGGCGAACAATCCCGCGCCGGTGAGTAAGACCATCGAGAGCCCGACCTGCATCACGACCAGCGCGGCGGAAAGATTGAGGCGCCAGAATCCGCGCGCGGAACGCGTCTTCTCTTTCATGGCTGACAACAGGTCAGTGCGGCTGGCCTGCAAGGCGGGCACCAGACCAAACAAAATTCCCGCGAGGATCGACACGCCCGCCGTGAACAGGAGTATGTCAGCGTCCGGTCGAGTGTCGAGTGGCGCCTCGCGCGCGACAAGATTCACCAGCATCGTGACGCCCCACTGGGCCAACAGCACGCCGCAAACGCCGCCGATCAGCGCCAGCAACATGCTTTCGGTGAGCAGTTGGCGAACGATCCGCCAGCGCGTAGCGCCCAAAGCGAGGCGCAGCGAGATCTCCGCTTTGCGCGAAGCGGCACGCGACAACAGCAGGCTGCCCACGTTCGCGCACGCGATCAAAAGGACCATGCCGACAATCGCCATCAGCATGTGCAACGGTTTCGAGTAGAGCACTCGGAGTCCGGAAATGCCGCCGCTGCCGTCGACGAGTTGAACGTTCGTGTTCTGAATACCCCGTTGTCGTTCCTCGGTGAGTTGACTGCCGGCGAAGTCGGTCAGGAATTGTCGCAACTTCAGGTTTACACTCACCTGCGCCTGCTCGATCGTGACACCGGGCTTGAGACGGCCCATCAGCATCAGCCAGTAGACCTGGTTGTCTTCGAGAAATGAGTTCCGCAGTTCAACCTGTGGCTGAAGGGAAAGCGGCAGCCAGAAATCTGGTGGACGTCTGACGCGTTCGCCAAAGAATTCCGGAGGCGTGACGCCCACGATGGTGAAGTTCGTGTTGTTGATGATGAAGCGTTTGCCGACTACCGACGCGTCGCTATTCAACTCGTTCTGCCAGTAGCGGTGACTGATCACCGCGGCTGGCTCAGCTCCGGGTCTGTCGTCTTCGGGTGTGAAGACTCGCCCGATCATCGCGCGGACGCCGAGAAGCGAAAAGTAGTTGCCGGAAACGAGATGTCCCGAGGAACGGACCGCGGCATTCGCTTGTGAATCAGTTTGCCGAACGCTTAAACGGCTGGTGCCACTGCGAAGTGCGGCAATCTCCTGGAACGAATCGTTGTGATCTCGAAAGTACTTGTAAGAAGGGTAAGAGAAACGTGACCACTTGCCTGTGCGTGGGGTGTCTTCAACGGAGGTGCCTTCACCCGTAATGTCGCTGAAGAGGACGAGTTCCTGAGGATTACTAACCGGAAGCGTCTTGAGTAACACCGCGTTCACGAGCGTGAAGATGGCGGTGTTGGCGCCGATTCCAAGAGCGAGCGTCAGCACCGCGATTGCGGCGAACGCTTTTCGTTTCAACAGTCCGCGAAAACCATAACGCAGATCTTTAAAAAGATTTTCCATCATTCATACCTGAGTGCGATCAGCGGATCGACTTTCGTAGCGCGACGAGCGGGTAAGTAGCACGCCATGAATCCGACGACTGCGAGCAGCGCCGAAACCAGCACGAACGTGAGCGGGTCGGTCGTGCCTACTTCAAACAACAGGCTGCGAATCGTCCGTGTTGCCGCGTACGCGCCTGCCACTCCTAAACCAAGTCCAATCAGCACGAGCGACATTCCCTGCCTGATCACCATCAACAGAACGTCGCGCGTGCGTGCGCCCAGTGCCATGTGAATTCCGATCTCACGCGTGCGTTGCGACACGGCAAAGGCGAGCACGCCGTAAAGACCAATCGCCGCCAGTACCAGTGCGAGCGCGCCGAAGATTCCCAGCAGGACCACTGCAAAACGGCGCGTCTCGAGTGTGAGGGCCACTCGCTCCTCCATCGTCTTCACGTCGAAAACTGGTTGGTTCGGATCGACCGCGAGCACCTGATCGCGTATCGCGCCCGCCAACGGCTTCGGGTCTCCGCTGGTGCGGACGAGGAGAGTTGACATCGGCACGTACGCGGGCAGGTAGAATGTCCCTTTCGACTGTTCCGCAAGGTCTTTGATCTGCGCGGTTTTCGCGATGCCGACGATCGTGGCCCATGGACCTTCCGCGCCCCAACTAAGTCCGCCGCCTAGCGCATCGCCGTTGGGCCAGAAGCGCCGTGCCAACTCTTCGTCGACGATGGCGACGGAGTTCGGGGCAAAATAATTACCGGCGCGCATGTCGGACGGTTGGAAAACGCGGCCCTGGACAATCGGTTGTCCGATCGTTGCGAAGTAGTCGGCAGAGACAAAGGCGTAGTCGGCGTGTGGTGGTGGCTCGCCCGGCCCGGCTTTCCGGCCGCGAATGTGAAAGATGGAGCTGTCGGCGCCGGGCGTGAAGGGAGTCTGGTATGCGGCGCCCACATGTTGCACTCCGGGCAAACCGGACACGCGCGTGAGCACCTGATCGTAGAACGAGGCGACTTTCGTCGCTCTGTCGTATTGGGCGCCCGGCAGTTGGACCCGCAACGTGAGCACGTTCTGCGGGTCGAATCCCGGTCGCACGTCGAGCAGCTTGCCGAAACTTCGCACAAGCAAGCCCGCGGAGATCAACAACACCAAAGCCAGCGCCACTTCCGCAACGACGAACGTCCGGCGCAACCATTGACGCGTTCCGGAATCAGTGCGCTCGGATTCTTTTAGCGAACTGACTAGATCGGTTTTCGAAGCGGTCAACGCCGGCACCAGTCCGAAGATCACGCCGCATACAAGTGATGCGCCGATACTGATCAAAAGGATCCTTACGTCGACCTGGACCGCCGTGAGTCGCGGCAAGTCTGAAGGCGCGAGAGCAAGTAAAGCTTTAGTTCCCCACAGCGCGAGTAGCACTCCGACGACGCCGCTGAGCAACGCGATCAGCAAACTTTCAGTTAACAGTTGGCGAACGATACGAGCCCGACCGGCGCCAAGAGCCGCGCGCACGGCGATCTCGTGACCGCGAACCGTCGCTCGCGCCAGCAGTAGGTTCGCGACGTTCGCGCACGAGATCAACAGCACGGCGATTACCGCGCACAGCAGCACGAACAGCGGACGGCGCACGTCGCTCACGTATTCATCCGTCAACGACCGGACCTCGATGTTGAAGATGTCGGGATCCTTTGCGCCGGTGTTGCGAGCGACACCGGTCATGATGTCCTGCGCGTGACTCAGAGTCGTCCCCTGTTTCAGACGCGCAACCATCGTGTATGCCAAACTGCCGCGCCGCTCTTCTGAAAGTTCGCGAGGCGTGAACGCCATCGGCACCCAGAGATCGATGTTCGGATACATCTCCTCGATCCCGGCGGGCGCCACGCCGATCACCTGATAGTGATCCGCATTGAGTTGAAGCGAGTTGTTGAAGGCAGTCGTGTTCGAGCCGAAGAGTCGTTTCCAAAGCGCGTTGCTGAGCACGACGACGCGTTCGTTGCCTGTGCGATCTTCTTCAGCAGTGAAAAAACGACCGGCGGCAGGGTTTATGCCCAGGGTAGGAAAAAACGTTGCGGTCACGCGGCCCGCCTGCAGACGCTCCGGGACGGTGAGACCGGAAAGATTAAAATTAGTTGTGACGAATGCAGCGGTTGATTCGAATGCGTCAGTCTGCCGGCTGTAGTCGAGGTAATGCGGCGCCGAAACCGCAGCGCGCGGCAGGTTGATCTTCGGCAGTTGGTTGTGAATTACAGCAACGCGATCCGGATCCCTGACGGGCAGCTTGCGCAGCAAGACCGCATCGACAACGGTGAACGTCGCAGTCGTAGCCGCAATGCCCAGCGCTAGCGTCAGTACTGCCACGATCGTGAAACCAGGTTTACGGATCAACATCCGCACACCGTAACGAATGTCGCGCCATACCGAACTCACCGCCAAGCCTCCTATTCGTATCTCAACGCCACCAACGGATCGACTTTCGTTGCGCGACGCGCAGGCAGATAGCACGCGAGGAACGCCGCGATGAACAAGCAGCCCGACACAAGTGCGAAGGTCAACAAGTCAGTCGGCTGTACGTCGACGAGGAGCGTTTTCATAAAGCGTGTCAGCGCCCAGGCGCCGGCCAGTCCAATCCCGATTCCCAACAGAGCCAGCTTCATTCCATGCTGTAAAACGAGCTTCATAACCTCAGTCGTCGTCGCTCCGAGCGCCATGCGAATACCAATCTCCTGTGTTCGTTGGGCCACCGCAAAAGCCATCACGCCGTAGATTCCCAGTGACGCCAGTAACAATGCGATGACCGCAAAAAATCCCAGCGTCACCGATGAGAAGGAGTACAGCGACGCCGCCGCCGACCACACCTCGTTCATCGACTTGACGTCGTATACGGGCTGGTCCCTGTCGATGGCCCATACCTGTTGTCTGATTTCGGGGGCGAGGGAGGTGGGATCGACTTTCGTTCTGGCCACGATCGTCATCCCGTTCCAGGGATCCTGTGCGAACGGTAAGTAGTATTCAGGTTTCACCGGTACGTCTAGTTCGTGGGTGACGTCCCGGACGACACCAACGATCTCCATCCAGGCCGCTCTTTCCCCTTCTCCATAGAAACGAATGCGTTTGCCGACCGCGTCCTGGCCGGGCCAGTGTTTGCGCGCCAACGCCTCATTCACGATCACAACGCGGGCCGCGTCTGCTCTGTCGTTCTCGGTGAATCCGCGTCCTCTGACGATCGGAATATGCAACGTTTGGAAATAGTCAGGAGTAGCAACGCGATAGCGGCCGTCATTCTCGCGACCCGGCGGCGGCTGAGCTTCACCTTCAACGAGGTACATGTCAGACGAACTCGACCCGCTGAGTGGCAAGTAGTTGACTAACGCCGCCGATTCAACCCCGGGAGTCGCTTTCACTCGTTGGACCAAATCGTTGTAGAACGCTGTCCTTTGCGCCTGTTCGCCGTACTTGGCGCCGGGCAACAGCAGTTTCATCGTAAGGACGCTATCGGTATTAAAACCGGGATTCGTTTTGACGAGGGCAAGAAAACTGCGGATCGACAAACCAGCGCCGACCAGCAACACCAACGACAGCGCGACTTCAAATACCACCAGCGAACTTCGCAAACGGTGCGAACTCGCCGACGTCTGACGGCCGCTTTCTTTCATCGCATCGTTCAGGTTGGGCTTTGAAACCTGCAACGCCGGAGCCAGGCCGAACACAAGACCGCTAAGAAGTGAAATGCCAACCGTGAAAAGCAGCACGGGGACGTTGATTCCGAGTTGATGCCAACCAGCCGCATGCCGCGCGGCATCACTGGGATTCGCCCAGCGCAACGCGTCGATACCCCAGAACCCAACCAGCACGCCCACCGCGCCGCCAATCAACGCGACGATGAGGCTTTCGGTAAGCAACTGCCGCACGATGCGCCATCGACTTGCCCCCAGAGCCGCACGTAAAGCGATCTCCCTGTGCCGCCCGCTCGCGCGCGCAAGCATGAGGTTCGCGATGTTCGCGCACGCTATCAGCAGCACGAACCCAACGAAACCCATCGTGATCCAGATTGGCGTGTCGTAAGCGCGCACGATGTCTTCAAGGAGTGGATAAACAGTTGCGCCTGCTCCGGTGTTGCTTTCCGGATACTGTTTCTCCAGTCGTCCCATGATGTTGTCGATGTCCGCCTGCGCGCTTGCGATCGGCACGCCGGGTTTGAGCCTGCCGATAACGTAGAAGCTGTGATTGAAGCGATTGCTCATCACCTCAGGCGTCAACATCATCGGCCCATAGATTTCTCCACCCTTGGGAAAGTTGAAGTGTTCCGGCATCACGCCGATTACCGTTCGCGGGATACTATTTGCGGAGATCGTCTTGCCAACGACGTTTGGATCGCCACCGAAGTGTCGTTGCCAGAGACTGTGAGTGATGATCGCCACTCGATCTTTGCCGGCCTCGTTCTCTTCCGGCGTGAAGTTGCGGCCCATGATCGGCTTGAGGCCGGTGGCGTCCATGAAATTCGAGGTAACGAGATAACCCTGAATGCGTTCCGGAGAATCGACTCCGCTAAGGTTCACGCTCCACCCGCTGTAGAGAGCGAGTTGTTCGAACGACTGGCTCTGGTCGCGCCAATCGATAAAATTGGCAACGGTCACCTCGTCGTGCACCCTGCCGTTAACGGAGTTCTTCTCCCAAACTGCCACCGCGCGATCGAGTTCCGGAAACTCGAGGGGTTTCATTAGCAGCGCGTGGATAGCGCTGAACATGGCGGTGTTGGCGCCGATGCCGATAGCGAGGGTGATGACGGCGATAAGGGTAAAGCCGGGTCGTTTTACCAGGTTGCGAAGTGCGTAACGGATATCGTTCAGGAAGGCGTCCATAACTTTCTCCATTACCA
>CBFGMX010000136.1:0-14763 GCA_965649955.1 uncultured bacterium | reverse complement strand
CCAGCAGCAGGACTCGTATCGCGACAATTGGTGGTGTACTGCCGCGTACGTTACACCCGACAAGGAAGCCGACAAGGAAGTTGACAACGAGTCCACTGGTCCGCCGTCATTCACCGCCGAAAACACACACCCTCTGCTGTTTCTCTCCGCTCCAGAGAAGGCCGCTGCGGAACGCGAGTGGAACGCGCTCGTAGCACCTGGCGCCGCGCCCAACTACATCTCCCAACAAGTGATTCAATGGGCCAACCGAATGCCCGCCGATCCGCGCGTCCCGGAAGCGTTGCATCTCGCCGTCCAGACCACGCGCTACGGTTGCACCGACCAGCAAACGGGCCGCTGGTCCAAGGCGGCATTCGATCTGTTGCATCGCAAATACCCCAACACCCCCTGGGCCAAAAAGACTAGATACTGGTTCAACAACTGAACCGCAGATCAAGCAGGGACACAAAATGGAACAACACGAGTTCACCAACCACCTGATCCACGAGAGCAGTCCGTACTTACTCCAGCATGCGCACAATCCGGTCGAATGGTATCCGTGGGGCGAAGAGGCCTTCGCCAAAGCACGCGCCGAAAACAAACCGGTGCTGCTCAGCATTGGCTACTCGGCGTGTCACTGGTGCCATGTCATGGCCCACGAGTCGTTCGAAAACGAAGAGATCGCGCGCCTGATGAACGAAAACTTCGTCAACATCAAAGTCGATCGCGAAGAGCGGCCGGATCTGGATCAGATCTACATGAACGCCGTGCAGATGATGACGCACCACGGCGGTTGGCCCATGACGGTGTTTCTGACGCCTGAAGGAGTTCCGTTTTACGGGGGCACGTATTTTCCACCGCAGGACCGCTACAACATGCCGGGGTTCCCGCGTGTGCTGATTGGCGTTGCTGAAGCGTATAAGGAACGCCCGCAGGACGTTGCCGAAACCGGCACATCGCTCCTGGCCGAACTTCGCCGTTTGAGTCAAAGCAACGGCTCCGATCATCCGATCGAAAAGGAACTGCTCGATGCGGCCTACACAGGCATCGTCAGGAATTACGATTCCACCAACGGTGGCTTTGGTGGCGCTCCGAAGTTTCCGCCGGCGATGACGCTCGAGTTCCTCCTGCGCACCCACGCGCGCACGAGTAATCAGGATGCGCTTCGCATGGTCAGCGACACGTGCCGGAAGATGGCGGACGGCGGCATCTACGATCAGCTCGGCGGCGGTTTTCATCGCTACTCGACCGACGCGCGTTGGCTCGTGCCTCACTTCGAAAAGATGCTTTACGACAATGCCCTGCTCTCGCGTCTGTACCTGCATCACTATCAGGTTATGCAGTCGGAGTCTTCGCGTGGAACGATCGAAGGGACACTCGACTACGTTTTGCGCGAGATGACTGACGCGGGCGGCGGTTTTTATTCCACGCAGGACGCCGACTCGGAAGGTCACGAAGGAAAGTTTTTCGTTTGGGACATCAACGAGATTCGTTCCGCGCTTGGTGACACCGCAGCGACGTTGTTTTGCGACTATTACAATGTCAGTGAACAGGGCAACTTCGAAGGCAAGAACATTCTGAACGTGACGCGCACGATTGAAGACGTTGCGGTCGCAAACCGAGTGCCGGTCGAGGAACTTCAGGAGTCGCTCGCGCAGAGCAGACGCACGTTGTTTGAACTACGCGAGCGGCGTGTCAAACCGGATCGTGATGAAAAGGTCATTACCGCGTGGAACGGGCTGATGCTCTCAAGTTTTGCCGAAGCGGGCGTGATCCTCGACCGCCCCGATTACACCGGCGCCGCTCGACGAAACGCGGAGTTTGTCCTGGCCCACCTGCGGCGCGACGGGTTGCTCTTGCGGACTTACAAGAACGGCGTGGCGAAGTTCAACGCTTACCTCGAAGACTACGCGTTTTTTATCGAGGGGTTGGTCACGCTGTATGAAACGACCGGCGAGTTCGGCTGGCTGAACGAAGCCCTCGCGTTAACGGACCGGATGATCGAAGAGTTTTGGGACGAAGAGAACGGCGGGTTTTTCTTCACCGGAAAGAGTCATGAGAACCTGATCGTTCGCTCGAAAGACTACTTCGATAACGCCACACCTTCGGGTAACTCGGTGGCGGCCGCGCTCCTGCTGCGGTTGGGCGTGCTCAGCGGTAAGGACCAATATCGCAACCTCTCGATCGCTGTTTTCCGCGAAGCCGCGGAGACCGCGCGGCGGTTCCCCTCCGGGTTTGGATACCTGTTGTCAGCCATCGATTTTCTGTTATCGACACCGAAGGAGGTCGCCATTGTCGGGCGCGACTCGGCAGACATCCAGCCGCTGTTGAGCGAAGTGTGGCGCCGTTACGTTCCGAACAAAGTGGTCGCACCTGGATTTGTCGAAGCAACGGCGAAGGCTGCTCAGCTACCGTTGTTACAGGATCGGCCCATGCTGGAAGACCGCGCCACCGCCTACGTGTGCGAGCACTACACCTGCAAACAGCCTGTGACCGATCCCGCGAGTCTCGCCGTCCAACTTGTTCCGCTTGCGCGAGGTACATGAAACACAAAATTTCTGAATTACCTTGAATGCCTCCCCCGCTTTCGGGATGGACATAAAAAGCGAAATCCCTGAATTCACCTGCTACGGGACGTGCGCTTGACGCCAAGCCCATGCAAAAGCTATAGTTACACCGTGCCAAACAGTGTTGGCACCTTACCAAGCGCCGTGACCCATACCTGAGCCGGGAACCCTCCGATTTTAGGAAGGATCGATCTTCACGAAATGCCGGAAACTAACTGGAAGAGCACAGCTCTCCTGGCGGGAATCTCAGTGCCCAGCGCTGTCCTGCTCCTGTCGGCCGTCGTCAACCTCGTCAACCTCGCCTTCTTCAGCGAAAACGGAATTTACTCCTGGCTCGTCCTGCTGCTGCTGACTGTGGCCGCCAGCCGTTTCACCGTGCTCGTCACGAGCACTGACGGCACTCAACGCACTCGCGAATCGATCGCCGACGCTTTTGTCTTCGTCGCCGTAATGATTTACGCGGCGCCGCCGGCCAACGCCGCCGGTCCGGCCGTGCTGCTCGCGGCACTCGTCGGTTTCGTTTCCACTTACGGCATAACGACAAATCGCCAGGTCGTGCTCAAGATGGGCATGGCGGTGATCTCGACGTCTATCGCAGCGTCCTTTTACGGCGCGCTCGTCGACTTCTTCTCCGGCGAACGCGAATTTGTCGCCGACAATACTCTTCCGCTCGATACATTCCTGATTCCGGTCCTGGTGCTGGCTGCGCTTCAATACGCGCTGAGCACGGTCGTGACTAGCTGGTTCCTGAGTTTCGAAGCGGGTGGCGACCTGGTCTTGATCCCGTCGCAGGAAACAATCGTCTGGACGTTGACGACAAAGCTTGCCGGTGCTGCTTCCGCCGTCCTCTTCTACGCCGCCATTCTCGGCAAAGGTTTCTCTTACGCAGCTCTTGGTCTGCTGCTCTCAGCGCTGGTCCACTTTCTCTATCGCTTCAACGAGCGTCGTCTTCAGGACGTGCGTAGCGCTGAAGCGGAGCAACGCCGCCACGTGGAAGAGATGGCGACGATTCACATGAACACCATCGAGTCGCTGGCAATCGCGATCGATGCCAAGGACCAAACGACTCACGGTCACGTTCGCCGCACCCAGATCTATGCGACGCAGATGGGCAAACTGTTCAATGTCTCACCGAAGGAACTACAGGCGCTTCACGCGGGCGCGCTGCTGCACGACATCGGCAAACTCGCTGTGCCGGAGTACATACTGAACAAGCCGGGCAAGCTTACCGAAGCTGAGTTCGCGAAGATGAAGATTCACCCGACGGTCGGTGGCGATATTCTCAGGCGAGTCAACTTCCCTTACCCGGTCGAAGATATCGTGCGTTATCACCACGAAAAGTGGGACGGCAGTGGTTATCCGAAAGGTCTCAAAGGCGAAGCCATTCCCCTCGTAGCGCGTATCATCTCGGTGGTCGACTTCTACGACGCCACTCGTTGCGATCGCCCGTATCGCAAAGGCATGAAGCGCGAAGACTCGCTTAATCTGCTTCGCGGTATGGTCGGCTCGTCATTCGATCCGAAGGTCGTGGACAAGTTTATTCAGCACGTCGAAGAGTTTGACCGGATGATCGACGCCGCCGACATCCAGGAGCAGGTCTCCTCGACCCCGGCAATGGACACGCAAACGGCAACCAAGCCGGACGCGGGGCTGGCGTCGGACATCCTGGGAGCGCCGGAAGAGTCAGCAGGTTTCCGATCGATCAGCGAAGCCCAACGCGAAGTCTTCGCACTTCACGAGATCGCGCAAACGATTGGCTCGTCACTTAATCTCAGCGACACCGTCACACTGGTTGCAAACAAGTTGCGTGCGATCGTCCCGTTCGACACGTGCGCCATATTTCTGGTCGACGATCGTTCCGGCAAAGCGGCCGCGGTCCATGCCGTCGGCGACGAAGCCGAGTTGTTTTTACGGCGTCGTATCACGGTGGGCGAAGGCATTACCGGATGGGTGATCGCGAACTCCCGCTCGATGTGCAACGCCAACCCGGAACTGGACATGGTCGGCGTGCCCGATCAGGTGGTAAAGCGTTTTCGCGGGATACTGGTTTCGCCCCTGGTGCGGGAAGATGGCGCTTTCGGAGCGATCGCTTTGTATTCGCAGAGTCGAACGTCGTATTCGTCAGAGCATGTGCGGCTGTTGGAGTCAGTTTGCCAGCACGCCTCGAGCGCGCTTAACAACGCGCTGACGCATGAAAAGACGCGCGAGAGTGCGCTGGTCGACCCGTTGACCGAGCTGCCGAACGCCCGCGGGTTTTACATGATGCTCGAACAGCGCATCGCCGAATGCCAGCGGATGAACCGCGAGGCGCTGTCGGTAATCTGCATGGACATCGACGACTTCAAGGTCATCAACGACAAGTACGGACATTCGATCGGCGATCGTCTGCTGGCCAGCGTGTCCGGCGTGATCCGGCGCGAGCTGCGGCAGATGGATATCCTGACGCGTTATGCGGGCGATGAATTCGTCGCGATCATGCCGATGGCGTCGAGCAAGATGGCGAGCTCGATTTGCGATCGTATCCGGAACGCTGTCGAGGAACAGTTGTTCTCCGTTCGTGAAGGGACAATGATTGGGTTGGGTGTAAGTCTCGGCGTCGCGTGTTTTCCGGAAGATGGAGAGACGAGTGAAGAGTTGCTAACCGCCGCCGCGCGACGAATGCAGACTGATAAGCACGGTCGAAAGACAGTACTCACCGTCGCCGGGGCGCGAGTCGCCTCGATCGACATGACCACCTAGACATCCGTTAATCAGCGTCCTGTCATAGTCCTCCAGCACCGATTTTGCGCGTTTTCTCATCTCGCGTATAATTCGTCATTTCAACCCATGACTAAACAATCAGCAGCACCGCCCTCAAGAGCCGGAGCGGAAGAGCAGAGTTCGACCGGCGTAATCGATCCACCCAAAGACGTCGACAAAAAGAAGCTTGCCCGTGAGAGAGATCAGGCAAAAGAGCGCCAGAAAGACCGTTTAGGCGGTCTCGAACAGAAGGAACTGATCCATCTCTATCGCCAGATGATCCTGATCCGGCGGTTTGAAGAGAAGGCGGCGGAGGTGTACGTCGCCGGCAAGATCGGCGGCTTCTGTCACCTCTACATCGGCCAGGAAGCAGTTGCGGTCGGCTCAATCTCCGCGATTCGCAAAGACGACTACGTCCTTGGCAGTTACCGCGAACACGGCCAGGCACTCGCAAAGGGCATGTCAGCGAGAGCAATCATGGCGGAGCTGTTCGGCAAGGTGACGGGCTGCTCGAAGGGCAAAGGCGGCTCGATGCACATGTTTGACAAGGAACTGAATTTCCTTGGCGGACATGCAATCGTGGGCGGTCAAATCCCACTGGCGACCGGTACCGCTTTCGCTTCGAAATACCAGGGCAACGATCGCGTAACGCTTTGTTACTTCGGCGAAGCTGCCGTAAACCAGGGCGCGTTTCACGAGTCGCTGAACATGGCCCAACTGTGGAAACTTCCCTGCATTTACATCTGCGAAAACAACCAGTACGGCATGGGCACGTCCGTGGATCGCGCCATGTCGCTGCGTGACATTGCGCAAAAGTCTTGCGCTTACGAGATCGCGTCAGAGTTTGTCGACGGGATGGACGTGCTGGCAATTCGCGAAGCGACTTTACGGGCCGTCGAGCGTGGCCGCAAACAGTATCTGCCGACACTCCTCGAGATTCGCACCTATCGTTTTATGGGCCACTCGATGTCCGACCCCGGAAACTATCGCACGCGGGCGGAAATCGAGAAGTACCAGGAGCGCGATCCGATCAAACTGTTAGCGGCCAGCCTCATCGAAGAGCAGATCACCGACGAAGCGACTCTCAAGAACCTCGACAAGGAAGTGCGTGAAGAAGTCGAGGACGCGGTGCGGTTTGCCGAGGAAAGTCCCTTCCCTCCGCCCGAAGATCTGTACACCGACGTCTACGCCAATCCAATCGAAACCGGTCA
The DNA here is from genome assembly GCA_965649955.1 of uncultured bacterium. Lineage (GTDB taxonomy): Bacteria > Acidobacteriota > Blastocatellia > Pyrinomonadales > Pyrinomonadaceae > PSRF01. The sequence goes on along the minus strand of CBFGMX010000136.1, from coordinate 8,267 downwards.
GAGCAGAACGATCCGTTAACAAGATGCCGACAATCACGATACGCGAAGCGCTTAATCAGGCGATCCGGGAAGAGTTGGCCCGCGATGAACGCGTGTTCATCATGGGCGAGGAAGTCGCTGAATACGATGGAGCTTACAAAGTCACCCGCGGGCTGCTCAACGAGTTTGGTCCAAAGCGAGTAATCGACACGCCGATCACGGAGCTTGGTTTTGCCGGGTTGGGAGTCGGCGCGGCGATGGCCGGACTGCGGCCGATCGTCGAGTTCATGACGTTCAACTTTTCGATTCTCGCCACTGACCAGATCATCAACTCAGCCGCCAAGATGCTGTACATGTCGGGTGGGCAGTTCAACATCCCGATTGTCTTTCGCGGTCCCGGCGGCTCTGCGTTTCAGGTTTCGTCACAACACTCACAGGCTCTCGAATCGTGGTACGCCTACTTCCCTGGATTGAAAGTCGTGATGCCTTCGACGGCGGCTGATGCAAAGGGCCTGTTGAAGTCGGCAATTCGCGACGACGATCCGGTGATCTTCATCGAGCAGGAACGAATGTACGGCCACAAGGGCGAGGTGCCCGATGACCCGGATTTCACGATCCCGCTCGGCGTCGCCGACATTAAACGCGAAGGAACCGACGTCACGATCGTAGCGCGTTCGTTGATGGTGCCGGTGGCGTTGAAGGCTGCCGAGCAGCTTCAGGAGCAGGGCGTCTCCTGCGAGGTGATCGATCCGCGGACCATCCGTCCGCTCGACATCGACACGATTGTCGAGTCAGTGAAGAAGACGAACCGCGTGGTGTTAGCGGAGGAGTCGCATCCGATCTGCGGAGTCAACGCCGAGATCAGTCACGAGATCATGGAGCGGGCGTTTGACTACCTTGATGCGCCGGTCAAGCGAGTCTCCGGAGCTGACGTGCCGATGCCGTACGCGAAGAACCTCGAAGAACTTGCGGTGCCGGACGTGGAACGAATCATTGCCGCGGTGCGCGAGGTTGCGTATCTCGATTAAAGACGATTGCACAGATAAGGGAGCCGAATGGCCAGCAAGGTAATCATGCCCAAGCTCTCCCCCACGATGGAGGAGGGACAGATCGCGAGATGGTTGAAGAAAGAGGGAGACAAGGTCTCCATGGGCGAACCACTCGCCGAGATCGACACCGATAAAGCCACGATGGAAATGCAGGCCCTCGCCAACGGAGTCCTGCGCAAGATTCTGGTGAACGAAGGCGAGTCCGCACCGCTCGGACAACTGATCGCAGTCATTGGCGAGCCAGACGAAGACATTGCTTCGGTTCTCGCCGAAGCGCCCGCTACCGGCAAGAAAGAACCAGCCCCAAAACCCGCCGAGCAACCAGCACCGGCACCAGCCCCGGCCCCAGCAGCCGCGGCCTCAGCGGCACCGGCACCCGCAGCAGTAACACCAGCACCGGCGCCCGTCGCCCCAGCTAATGGACAGCAACGTGGTGGCACAGATTCAGGAAGAATAATCGTGTCTCCGTTGGCCGCGCGTATGGCCGCGGATTCCGGCCTGGATCTGCGTTCGATTCAAGGCAGTGGACCAAACGGCCGCATCGTTAAGAGAGACATTGAAGCTGCTTTAACCAAACCTAAAGCTCCAGACCGCTTCCAACCTGCAGCAGTCGCAACCGCGTCTGCTTATCGTGACGAACCGGCAACCCAAATACGACAGACGATCGCCAAGCGGCTCGTCACGTCGCTTGGTCCGGTGCCCCACTTCTTTCTGACGGTCGATATCGAAATGGATCGGGCCGCCGACATGCGTGAAAGTATCAAGGCACTCGATCCCGATTTGAAGATCAGCATCAACGACATCATCATCAAGTGCACCGCCGCGGCCCTGATGCAACATCCGCAAGTGAACGCATCGTTTCAGGAGAAGGTCATCAGGTACTACGAACACGCCGATATCGGCGTCGCCGTTGCGATCGAGGACGGCCTCATAACGCCTGTGGTTCGGGCTGCGGATCAGAAGTCGCTGAGTCAGATTGCCGGCGAGGTGCGTGAGCTGGCCGAACGCGCGCGTTCGAAGAAACTCAAGCCCGAAGAGTACACCGGCGCCACATTCTCGATCAGCAATCTCGGCATGTTTGGTATCGACGAGTTCACGGCAGTGATCAATCCGCCCGAAGGCGCGATTCTCGCCGTTGGCGCGATGACGCCGAAGCCCGTCGTACGCGATAACCAGGTCGTCGTCAAACAAATGATGCGCGTAACGATGTCGTGCGACCATCGCGTGATCGACGGTGCTACCGGGGCGAAGTTCCTGCAAATGTTCAAGAAGATCCTGGAGAATCCGCTCTACCTCGTGGTATGAGCCAACGATTCAAGCCGCACCTCGCACTCATTACCGTCCAGATTCTGTTCGGAATTTGGCCCATCTTCGGCAAGATAGTTTTGCGGTCCATGTCGCCGACGAGCCTCGTTGCGCTGCGACTCGCCGGTGCGGCCCTTCTCTTCGTCTTACTGCAACGCCGTCTTACACCGCTGCTGAGAATGCCGCTGCGTGACATCGTCGTGCTGACGGCGTGCAGCATGCTCGGCATCGTGGGCAACCAGTTTCTGTTTGTGAAGGGGTTGTCGTTGACGACGGTGATCAATGCCGAGATCCTGAGCACGACGATACCGGTTTACGCGCTCGCCGTCAGCATTCTGCTTGGTTACGAACGGGGATCGCGAAAGACTTTGATCGGTGTGCTGTTATCGGCGGCCGGCGTCATTTATCTGGTGAACCCGTTGCACGCAGATCTCACGCAGCAAACTACGAGCGGCAATCTGCTGATCCTGACTAACTCGTTCCTGTACGCACTCTATATCGTGATCTCGAAAAACCTTGTCGATCGCTACGGGGCGCTGAATGTGGTGACGTGGATTTTCCTGGTGGGCTCGCTGATCACTGTTCCGGTGGGAATTTACTCGTTGCAGCAGGAGAACCTGGCAGCGATCAGCACGAGCGTGTGGGTGATTGTCGCGTTCATCATCGTGTTTCCCACGGTAGTTGCGTACTACCTGAATGCGTGGTCGCTGATGCGTGTGCCGCCGAGTGTGGTCGCCATTTACATCTATTTGCAGCCGCTGATCGCGTTCGGCCTGGCGCCGCTTTTTCTGGGGGAGAGTTGGAGTTGGAGGACGATCGTAGCGGCCGTGTTGATTTTCGGAGGCGTCGCTTTGGTGACCAAAGATCACGATCAGCGCATCCACCTCTCGGTGTAGCAGTTCTAGTCAGACTTAGTCTCCCGCAAAGTCGCAAAGGCGCAAAGAAAAGAGAAGAAACCAAACGCAGGTATAAGGACCAGAGTTTGTTACTTGCTTTTCTTTGCGCCTTTGCGCCTTTGCGTCTTTGCGGGAGACCTGTTCTCACGCCGCGCGGACGTTCTTACTGTTACTGAAGCAGCTCAAGATCTCGTCGGCATCAAGCGTATCCCGCTCCATCAACAAATCAACCAAACGCCCGATCGATTCACGCTCGGCGCTGACGATGTCTCGCGCGCGCTCGAGTTGCTCGTTGATGAGTTCGTTGGTCGCTTCCTCGATCCGGTCGAGGAGATTCTGGCTCGTCGGCTGATCGCCGTTACCAAGGTGAATTGGTCCCAAACGGCTCATACCAAACTCGCTGACCATCTTCCGCGCGATTTCGACCGCACGTTCGATATCGTTTGAAGCGCCCGCCGTCATCGTCGAAAGCAGGATCTGTTCGGCGGCGCGGCCACCCAGCAGCAGCGCAATCTGGTCCTCGAGGTATTCGCGTTTCTTCATGAAGCGATCGCGTTCAGGCAACGACTGCGTCACACCAAGCGCACGCCCGCGTGGAAGAATCGAAACCTTGTGAATCGGATCGCCGTTCTCGACCGCCAGGCCGACGGCGACGTGTCCCGCCTCGTGAACTGCCGTGGCGTAACGTTCGTCTTCGTCCATTAAAAAGCCCTGGCGTTCCGCACCCATCAGGATACGGTCACGTGCAAACTCGATGTGTTTGCGTCCGACTGCCGCTGCGTCATCACGCGTCGCGGCAATCGCGGCCTCGTTCATGAGGTTAGCCAGCTCCGCGCCCGAGAAACCCGGGGTGCCTCGCGCAATCCATTGAAGGTCGAGACCCTCTTCGAGTTTCAGGTTGCGAGCGTGGACTTTCAGAATCGCTTCCCTGCCACCGGCGTCCGCCAGATCAACCGCGATCTCGCGATCGAATCGGCCGGGACGAGTCAGAGCACGATCGAGAATGTCGGGACGGTTGGTGGACGCAATAACAACAACGGCACTCGACTGATCGAACCCGTCCATCTCGACCAACAACTGGTTAAGCGTCTGGTCCTGATCGGCTGATGCAGAGTCGCCGCCGCGGCCTCGCTGTCTTCCAAGCGCGTCGACCTCGTCGATAAAGATGATGCACGGCGAGAGCTTTCTTCCTTTGGCGAAGAGATGCCGGACACGTGCGGCACCCAGACCGGCAAACTTCTCCTGGAAACTGGAACCTGAAGCCGCGAGAAACGCGACGCCCGCTTCTTTCGCAGCTGCACGCGCGAGCAACGTTTTGCCCGTTCCCGGTGGGCCATAAAGAAGAATGCCACGCGGGACGCGGCCACCCAGGCGGCTGAACCGTTCGGGGTTGCGGAGGAACTCGATCGTTTCGCTCAGTTCGGCACGCGCTTCGTCAACACCGGCGACGTCGTCGAAACCGACGTTCTGCTGGCCGTTATGATCCGTCAGTTCGAACGAGCCTTTTCCGCTCATGCTTGAGTAGATTTTCCAGCCCGCAAACCCGATGAAAGCCAGGGTAAGCACGGGCAAGATCCAGTTCAACGAACTGACGAGAAAGCCCGGCTGCAAGGGACGAAACTCGACGGGCACGTTCTGTTTGCGAAACAGTTGGACGATCTCGTGCTGCGCCGTCTCACCGGTCACCGTCGCTTCCTGGCGCGAACCGTCGGCGCGCGTGACGGTGAGTGTTTCTCCTTCAACGTGCAACGCAATGGCGCCGCCGGTTTCCGCCAAACCGTAGAGTTGTGAGTAGTTAATAGTTTCCAGCGGGGGTTGCCGGCGCTGATACGTGACTATGGTGGCGGCAATTACGAGGGAGAAAGTAATGATTGCCAACGTTACCAGCGCAACTCGGCGCGTGCGGACCGATACGCGTGGCGTGGGGGTAGGCATACAAAAAAACCTCCAAGGTAGCCGCCGGCAAACAGTCCGGAGGCAAATTAAAAGCTCAAAATCAAAAAAATCGGGGTTTAAAGCGACGGAACTTCTAAGGAAGGGTCGCGCCCGCGCGAACGCTGACGCTCACTTTACCAGCGACGAATACGTGAAGTCCAGAACAGATTCGTGAAATGTAGCATTAGATAATACGGATCCCCATCAGATCTGGCATGTTTTCGTACGCATTCTCCCTTTTCTGCCGCCGAAATGCTCAGAAAATCGCGGACGCGGTGACGGCATGGCCGTTGCTCAACTGTACCGGCGATTGCTTTTGTTAAGACGCAAACTTGGGGACGTGGTTGACAAAAGGAGGGAATGAGATGCTTTGGACGATTTTTGTAATCCTGCTGGTCTTGTGGTTACTCGGCGTAGTTAGCAGCTACACAATCGGCGGGTTCATTCATCTGTTGCTCGTGTTAGCACTGGTGGTGTTGCTTATTAACATAATCGGCGGACGACGTACTGTCGTATAGGCAAACTGCACACTGTTTGCCCTGCTCGCGACGCCCGATACTACCGTTCTTGTTTTGACCGAATAGGTCGGGCGTCTATTAATTTAAACAAACGGTAGATTGAGCGCATTGACGATTCGCCCTACTGGATAAAGATTCATCTGTGGATCCCAGTAGGGCGAACGTTTATGGAAGAAGCGCAACCGTTCTGACGGGCTGGCGGCAAACTCTGCGTCCGTTGCGAGCAGCTCTTCAAACTCGCGCTTAAGCGCAGGGTTATCAGCCATCATCTCGCGCGCGAGCGCTTCGAGCACGTATGCCTCGCCATACTCTTTCTCTTCGAAGATCGCGTTGAAGAATCCCCAACGCGCGAAGGAGTCGGGCGCTTCAGGCTCCAGCAGATTCATCGCGACCTTCGCCAACGGTTGGGCCATCGGAACGAGGACCGAGCCGCCGTGGAATACGCGCTTCTCTCTTGTCCGTTCCACGTCGAATCGCGGCATGTGTCGCCCTTCGAATGGACCCGCAGGCCACGTCACTTTGACAAATCGATAACTCTCTACCTCGATCTCCGTCGCTTCTGCAAGCGTGTGCGTCTCGAGACCGTGCGCTTTTAATACTTCGATCACGTCAGTCCACTGCACCGGCACGATGTACGAGAGCGGCGGCGCGACAGCGCGCGTCGTACGAAACGTATCGTACATTGGCACCGTTAGGTCCAGCGCCTCGCGTCCGTAAACCACACGCAGATCGCCGGAGACTTCACTCTCACTCGTTTCGTACTGGTAGGCCCTCAATTTGAAGGGCGTTGTTTCATCGGTCGTTTCGAAGTCAAGCGGAAAAAGTCGTGCGGGATCGTATCCGGCACCCATAGCGACGGCGCGTTCGTCTGCTTCGCGTCCGAGTTGCTTGAGTCGCGCGGGTTCGCGGTTTACTTCAATCAAGGCAGCGCGGAGGAAATCGTAAGTTCCGATCACACGTGAGCGGTAGTCTTTGATCATGTGTGTCTCGATCAGGATGCCGGGACGATTTCTGATCGGGACGTAACCGGTCGAAAAGCGCGGTGAACCGTTGAAGTCTCTCGTGCCGCGCGGGAGATCGCGGTTGTCGATGAATTCCAGATACCAGGAGATCACGTTGCCGGCAGCTTCCGTCGCGGGTGCGACGCGTCCGCCGAAGACGTCGCGTTCCCATTCGACAATCGCGTCGTCAACGCCGGCGTGATGTTCGTGATGGTAAGTGATGTTGCAGCGGTAATCGGCGCCGTCAGTCACGTGGCAATCGATGAACAGATCGGGTTGCCACTGGTTCCACAGGTTGAGCCAGGCACGCGTTTCGGGCGTGTCGGCTTTCATGTAGTCGCGGTTGAGATTCTGGTACGTGCTGGTTGTGCGCCATCCCATCTCGGTTGGACCATTCTGATTGATTCGATTGTACGGGCTGGCTCGTTCGTGGCCGTCGGTGTTGTAAATTGGGATGAAGAGCAGGACGGCATTCTCGAGTATGCCGGCCGCGGTTTTAGTGATCGCGATGTCTCTCAGTAAGGCGAAGCCGGCGTCTTTGCCGTCGGGTTCGCCGGCGTGAATGCATGCCTGGATGAGTACGACGGGTTTTCCGTCTGCCTGCGTGGCTTCGGGGGTGAAGGTGCCCGTTTCCGAGGCGATGAGGAGCGGTAGTTCACGGCCCTGCCCACTATATCCAAAGCCTTGATACTCGATCGACGGCGAAGCATGCGCCAGACGGCGCGCGAAGGCGACAGTGTCGTCGTAGTTAGGTGTTTCGCGATAGTCGGTGATTTCGGCGTGCGTTCGCCATTCAGGGGGTATTGACATGTGGTTTGAAAATTGCCGCCAAGGCGGAGTCACTGGTCATATATCATTTGACATTTTTCATTCGTCATTTTGGACCCTGAGACTCACCTTTTAAATCGAAAGCTTACAGTTCAACTCAATCAACTCAAATGAAAAATGAGAAATGTCAAATGATATATGACCAATGATTCCCCCGGGTCTTTGCCAGAAACTAGAGTCTTGCCTGACAAGAGCGACACGCTTCGCGCCGTCGGGCATTAAGCGTGCCGCACGTTACACAACGAATGTACATCGTTCGCGCAAACCAACCCGTGATGAACGCGCTCGCTCCCAGTATTACAATCAGGACCAAAGCGTTCAGCAGGAAGTCTCTCAATCGATGCGCCCTTCTCGATACCTACTGTGATAAGCCAGCCCGCGTTCATACCCTTCGCGGAACCCGGTGTCAAGTTCGATTCCACTGTACTCGGTCCTCAGTTCGTCTTCGACCTCACTGTACAGTCTACCTCGTCGCCGTGGATGCAGAGCAGCTTGGAAACCGCGCCGGTACGACTCCTCGTCACGATCGAAGTCTCGTCCGCCGTGGTGGTAGTAGTTTCTCTCGTCGTCACGCAATTCCGTCCACCACTGTTCGCGAAGCGTGTCGATGTCCGCGGCGCCTGCGGTTTGAATCGCTTCGCGTGCGCGGTCGGCCTGATCGTCGTCAGCGTACGCCACGATGATGGACCGCCCGTGACGCAAAGCGTCTTCATAAAGAAACACGTCTTCATGCGGCACTCCTTCGCCGAGTTGTTC
>CBFGMX010000135.1:0-14805 GCA_965649955.1 uncultured bacterium | reverse complement strand
ACTGATTCGACTGTGTCGCGCAGGCATTGTCCAAAGCTGATCGCGATGAGCACGTCTTTCGAGGTTAAAGCTTTGATCTTGTATTGCAGGTTGCCGGTGCTGCCGACGGGTGCTTCCGCATCGAAGCCAAGCGCGGAGAGTCCGTACGACAGGTAGTAAGCTAGTGAGGTCGCGAAATCTAATCCCACCACGAGCACGCGCCGCGATCGTTTGATCAGCCGCGCCAATTCGATCAAGCGTTGACGATCGAGATCCGATTCCAAAATATTGAGATTCTCGAGCGCTTTATCCAATGCGTGGTCAATGTGATCGGCGACGCTGCGTTTCTCGCGCGTCGCGGCTTTCAACGCAGCATAAGGCGTGATACGTGCAACAAAGTGTTGCCGTAAGTCCGTGGAGAAATCAGCAAAACTCTTGTAGCCAAGCACCTGAGTAGTGCGCAGGATCGTCGTGGCGTCGACGTTGTAACGCTTGGCCAGCTCGCGCGAAGAGAGGAAACAAGTCTCGTCGGCCGCATCGAGGATTGCGCGCAACAATCGTTGGCGGCGTGGGTTTAGACGTAATCGAGCGCGCGCAAACCGATCCTCCACAGGACTTGACGTGCTGTTGTTCCCGTCAGCCTTCGCGGTCTGGGAAACTGCCTTTTTCTTTCGCTCGCTTGGTTTCGTCGAATTCTTGTTCACGACTCTCAGTGCGGTTCGAGTCTCATCAAAGTTTCGGTCCGGGAAATGATGTATTCGAGGTCGACGTTGAAGCCGAGCCCCGGACCGAGCGGCGCGATCACGGTGCCGTCGCGTGAAACAGTAACTTCCGGAACGATCAGGTCGCGCGCAAAGTATCGCGAACTCGCCGAAATGTCACCTGGCAGTGAAAACCCGGGCAAACTCGCCAGCGCGATGTTGTGCGCCCGGCCGATACCTGACTCTAACATTCCCCCGCACCAAACGGGAATCCCTTTCGAGTAACATAAATCGTGAATGCCGAGAGCCTGCGAATAACCGCCCACCCGTCCGATCTTGATGTTGATGATGCGGCAACTTCCCATATCCAGTGCCTGCCGGGCACGCTTGATGCCGGTGATGCTTTCGTCGAGACAAATCGCCGTCGTTAATTTCGATTGTAGTTGCGCGTGATCGACCAGGTCGTCATGTTCGAGCGGCTGTTCGATCATCAACAGACCGAAATCGTCGAGCGCCCTGAGATGATCGAGATCCGCCAACGTGTACGCAGCGTTCGCATCGACCGAGAGCATGATGTCGGGATTCCGGCGTCGCACTTCCCTGACGACGCCGATGTCCCAACCGGGTTTGATCTTGAGCTTGATGCGCTGGTAACCGAGAGAAAGATAGCGATCGACCCGTTCGAGCAGATGTTCCAACGAAGGTTGAATTCCGAGACTGACGCCGACTGGAATGCGTTCGCGCGTGCCGCCGATCAGATGTGAAAGAGACTGGCACCTGAGCCGCGCGAAGAGATCCATGAATGCGAGCTCGAGCCCGGCCTTTGCCATGTTGTGTCCGCGGAACGGGGAGAGCCGCTGAGCGAGATCGGAGATATCGCGCAGAGGCTCACCCAGTATGGCCGGCGCCAGATAATCGCGTAGGACATGCAGGGCAGTGCCGACCGTTTCGTAACTGTAAAGCGGCTCTTCAGCCGCGACCACCTCACCCCAACCGGTTTCTCCGCCACCGTTGACCGCGACCAGAAAGATCAGGCGCGAGTCGATCCGCCCGAAACTCGTCTCGAAAGGCTCGTTGAGCGGCAGTCGTACAGTCCGCAGTTCTATCCTTTCGATCACGAGCCGTTCGGGAGCAGTGGCAACGGTCTTATTCAAAACCTCGGATGGCGTTTGCATAGGACGCGGAAGATAGCAAATCGACATTCCAGTGGCAAGACGTTTTGCAGCAAGTGTCGCACTATTGACATTATGCAGCACTTGCTGTAAGTAGACCGTTGCATATCCAGAACAGCTCCGTTCAGTTCATTCGACAATCCTTCGAGGAGGCAGGCGTTATGACCCAGATCGTCTCGGCACCAAACTTGAACCGGCAAGGTCGACAGCGAGGGAATCGCTTCCATTTCTTGACGTGCCTCCTGGCGCTCCTCGTCTTTCCCTACGCCGTCTCGGCACAAACCACGACCTCCACCATCGAAGGCACCATCGCCGACGCCCGCAAAGCCGTCGTCGCCGGTGCACAAGTGGTGGTGAAAAATGCGGCGCTGGGGATCGAGCGGACTGCGACCACCGATGCCGAAGGGTTCTTTAGAGTGACGGCACTCCCGGCCGGCAACTACAGCATCGCCGTGTCAGCCACCGGTTTTGCGGCCCGGAACTTCGAGAACATCGAGGTGACGCTCAACCGCACACTGCGTTTCGACGTGGAACTGGAAGTCGGCGCGGTGCAGGAGCAGGTCGACGTCAGCGCCGCCGTACAGTTGATCGACTCGACGTCCGCCGCTTCGGGCGCGACGGTCACGCCGCAACAGATCAGGGAGCTGCCCGTCAACGGCCGCAACTATCTCGATTTGCTGCAACTCGTCCCCGGCGTGGTTGTGAATCGCCAGGCTGACATCGGCAGCGACAACTCCACCCCTGTGCTGGGTGAAAGATCCGGAAACAACACCTTCCTGATCGACGGTCAGCCTAACAAGAACACGGTGAGCGGTGGCGCTGCCGCACAGTTCAATCAGGAGACGATCGCGGAGTTTCAGGTTTTGACTACCGGGTATAAAGCTGAGTTTGGTCAGGCCTCGGGCGCGGTCGTCAACGTCATCACGAAGAGCGGCGGCAACGAATTTCACGGTGTCGCGTCGCTCTTTCACCGCAACGACGCCTTCGATTCTTCTAATTCTTTGAACGAGGCTGTCGACGACGCGCCGCCACTGAGACGCTGGGACTACAGTCTCGCCGTTGGTGGACCACTCGTTAAAGACAAAGTGCACTTCTTCGGTTCTTTCGAACGCATCACGGAAAACCGCGTGTTGAACTTCGTCGCGCCGCCAAACACACCGCAGTTCCTGATCGACTTCGAACGACAATTTGACAACCCATCGAGAATTTTCGAGACACGTGGCTTCTTCAAGCTCGACGAACAGCTCGGACGTCACACGCTCTCGCAGGAAGTTAATTACACCAATGCTGTAATCAGGGAATTTCTGCCGCTATCGCAAGCTACCAGTTTGCCTTCGCGACGAAACAACGCGACTGCGCGTCACTTGCTGCTTGGATTCAGCGATACGATCCTCGCCGGGAGCCAGGCCAATCCGTGGGTGATAACGCTGCGCGGCGGTTATCGTTCGGAGCCTTCTAATACCGGGCCTGCGCATCCGGAAGCCGGGGTCGGCACCACCTTCAACATGTTCAGCTCGCTGACGACGGGTGGTATTGCCGGTAATCTCGGGTCGGTTGCTTTCGGCAATCCGATTAGCGCCTCGAACCTGGACCAGAAGTACACTTCCGCCGGGGCCCAGGCAGCGAAACTGTTTGGCGATCATAGTGTGAAGTTTGGCTGGAACTTCCTGCGCACGAAAGTCGATGGCGTTGAAGCGTCGATCCTGAACCGCCAGTTGTTCGCGCTTCAGAGTGACTTTGAAACCTTCGGACCTGTCAACGCGGGCTTCTTTACCGTAACCACGGTCGGCGGGCTGACGCCGCAGGCCAACGAGATTCATATTCGCAACAACTACAACGGGCTCTTTATTCAGGACGATTGGCGTTTTCTGCACAATTTAACTCTGAACCTCGGCCTGCGCTGGGACTACGACTCCGAATTCGAGACCAAGGAGAACATTTCTCCCCGCGTCGGTTTCGCCTGGATGGCCACGCCGAAGACTGTCATTCGCGGTCACTTCGGAGTCTTCTACGATCAGTTGCGCTTGTCGACGGTGCGCGCCGTACCGACATTCGGCGGCGCAGACCAGCGCGCGGTCCAACCGTTCTCGTATCCGCGCGGCTTGTTCGGCAATCCAAGTATCGCAGCGGCGGCGATTGGCGCGTCGCTGTTCCCGGGCGGATTCTGTGTGTCGTCGAGTTTGACTGACGCGCAGATCCTGGCCGGCGGGTTGACTTGTCCCGCCTTCGGCGGTGGCGCAGCGAACCAGTTCATCGGGATTGACCGTCTGAACCGCGTTGTGGCGCCCGGACATGCTTTCATCCCCAACAACGCCGTGATCAATATCTCGAACATACAACAGCTTTCGGGTCTGACACCGGATCAGTACCTCGCACAGGCCGCGATCGCCGTCGGCAAAGCGCCGGGCTTCTTTTTCTGGGGTCCATTTGGCGCTTTAGCGCATCCGGCAATCCCGGCACAGCTCTTCCCCACCGACATCGATCGGAGTTTCAAGACGCCTTTCACAACCAGCTACGGCATTGGCGTGCAGCGTGAACTCGGAAAGAGCATCGTCGTTACGGCTGATTACTATCACCGCAACATGAACAACATGCTTGGCGTTCGCGAAGCCAATATCGCGTTCCAATCGCGTTCCGGCGCCCGGCAGTTTCTGCCGCCATTTTCGGCTGGTCCAATCCGCACCTTTGGTCCATGGTACGAAGGCACTTACAATGCTCTGGTGTTGAGCTTCACCAAGCGCTTCAGCAAACGGTTCACGCTCAGCAGCAACTACACTTTCGCCGATCAAACGGACAATCAACTCGGAATTAATGCGTTGCCCACAGACAATTTCGTCGGCATTGCGCCGATAGTGAGCAGCGTCGAAAACGGTGTGCTGCGAACGAATGCGAATGGCCCATACACGCGCGCGAACGGCCGCTTTGTAGCTGCCGCCGGAACGTTCGTAAACGGTCCCGATCTCGACAAGGGACCATCGGACTTGTCGGTCGACCACACTTTCCAGCTCAACGGCCTGGTCGACCTGCCCTGGAAAATACAACTCAGCGGCATCTTTCGCGCGCAGAGCGGTTTTCACTTCAGCCGCACCGGTTCGGCGACAGATCCTGACGGCAACGGCACTCTGACGGGCATCGATTTCGTCGCCGGACGAAACGCGTTCACGGCGCCGCCGTTCGTCAATCTCGACATGCGTTTCGCAAAGCGGATTGACTTCACGGAGCGTCTTAAAATGCAGGTGCTGTTCGAGTTCTTCAACATTCTGAACCGGCAGAATCCGGCGGCGGTCTTTACGTCTTTGCAGCAGCCCGCTATCTTCGGCACTAAAGCTCAAGTGCTGCCCGGTCGCGAAGGGCAATTCGGATTTAGGTTCGAGTTCTAATTAAGTGAAACTGCAGTTTCCCGCAAAGGCGCAGAGGCGCACAGAAGGGCTACGGCCAAAGCTGTCATCTCCAGGTAGCGGCGAGTCAGACCTTGATTCTTCTTTGCGCCTTTTCTTCTTAGCGGGAAAATCAGACTCTCGCATGCACAACTTCCGCCGGAACGTCGCTTGCCTACTCCTCTGCCTGATCGCGTTGAACCTCTTGCGAGCGCCCGTCGCGGCGCAGCAAGCTCAACCGGTCTACGACATCGTGATTCGCAACGGCCGCGTGCTCGACGGCGCCGGTAATCCGTGGATCCTTGCAGACGTCGCAATCAAAAACGGTCGCTTCGCACGTATCGGCAAGGTGCTCGAACGCGGACGCCAGGAGATCGATGCGTCGGGCAGATACGTCTCACCCGGCTGGATCGACGTCATGGACCAGTCCGGCCGCGCGTTGCCGCAGAACGGTCTCGCCGAAAACAAATTGATGATGGGCGTGACCACTGCGATCGGCGGCGAAGGCGGCACGCCGGTCCCCGCCGAGAAGATTTCGGAATACTTCGCGGGTCTCGAAAAAAGCGGCATCAGTATCAACTTCGGCACCTACTTCTCCGAAACCCAGGCTCGCGTTGCGGTCCTGGGTCAGGACTCACGCGCACCCACGCCGGAAGAACTCCAGCGCATGAAAGCGATCATGGAGACGGCGATGAAGGCCGGTGCGATGGGTATGACGACCGCCCTCATCTATCCGCCTTCGAGCTACGCAACGACAAACGAGTTGATAGAAGTGGCGAAAGTAGCCGGGCAGTACGGCGGCATTTACGCCAGTCACATCCGCGGCGAAGGCAAGGAGTTGGTCCAGTCGATTGAGGAAGCGATCACGATCGGCGAGAAGGGTGGTTTGCCGGTCGAGATCTTCCACTTGAAGGCAGCGTTTCAACCTGGTTGGGGCAGGTTGATGCGGCAGGCCGGAAGGAAGATCGACGAGGCACGAGCACGCGGCGTGGACGTGGCGGCGGACATGTATCTCTACACGGCCGGCGGCACGGGACTCGAGGCCGTAATTCCCTCGTGGGCGTTCGAAGGCGGTTATCAGAACCTGCTGACGCGACTCAAAGATCCCGCGACGCGCGCGCGTCTGAAACGAGAGATGGTGACCGGCTCGCCCGGCTGGTGGAATATCATCGAAGCGGCCGGCGGTTGGGACGGCATCGTCCTCGCCAATGCCCAAAACGAGGATCACAAGCATTTCGAAGGCAAGAACCTGGCCCAGATCGCAAGAGAGTGGAAGAAGACTCCGGCTGACGCCGCGTTTGATCTGGTCGCTGCCGGACGCGGGCGTGTGACCGCCATCTACCACATGATGAGCGAACAGGACATCATCACCGCGTTGAAGTTTCCCTGGACCAGCATCGGCAGCGACGCCGGCGCCTCTGTAAATCCCAGCGCACTCGACACGTTAGGTCTTGGTCATCCGCGCGGTTACGGTAACTTTCCACGTCTAATCGCCCGCTACGTGCGCGAGAAACGGGTGCTGACACTCGAACAGGCCATTCGGAAGATGACTTCCTGGCCGGCCACACGCATGCGACTCAACTCGCGCGGGGTGATCAAAGAAGGCTGCTGGGCCGACGTCGTCATCTTCGACTACAACACGATCCAGGACCTCGCCACCTACGAAAAACCTTTTGTCTATCCCGTCGGGATCGACTACGTGCTCGTAAACGGGCAAGTCGTTATCGAACGCGGACGGCACACCGGAGCCCGGCCGGGTCAAGTGATTTATGGTCCGGGACGCACTTCCAACAACGGAGCAACAAGTGAAGGGCAATAAAAACGTCTTGAACCGTCGCGAACTGCTCAAGCGCGGCGCGCTCGCGGGCGGGGGACTACTCGCCGTGCCCATGTTGAATCGCGGCCGCTACCGCATCTTCGCTAATTCGCCGCTTGAATACACGTCGCGCGCGATCGACCTGGTCCAACAGTCGGTGGTGATCGACATGCTCGGGCCGTTCACACTCGACTTCGCGAAACAGACCCGCTGGTTCACGAATCCGGAGAGCTTCACCGCCTCGGACCTGCAACCGTACAAAGACTCCGGCATCAACGTGTTTCACGTCGCCACCGGCCTCGGCGGGCCGGACGCTTACGATCGCACGCTGCGGATGTTTGCTTCGTGGAACGGCTTCATCGCGAACCACGATCAGCATTTCATGCGAGTCGACAGTGCCGCGGACCTCAATCGCGTCAAGAACTCAGGCAAGATCGGCATCATGATCGGTTTGCAAAACTCGGAACAGTTTCGCAGGCCCGACGACGTCGATTTCTTCTACGGCATCGGCCAGCGTGTTTCGCAACTTACTTACAACGCCCGCAACCTGATCGGCAACGGCTCGACCGAACGACGCGACGATGGCATTTCCGACTTCGGCGTCAGCATCATCGAGCGAATGAATAAAGTCGGAATGGCGATCGACGTCTCCCACTGCGGCGACCGCACCACCCTTGACGCTTTCGAGATCTCAAAAAAACCTGTGTTGATCACGCATTCAAACTGCCGCGCGCTCGTACCCGGACATCCCCGACTCAAAACTGACGAAGCGATCAAGAAAGTGGGCCAGGCCGGCAGCGTTATGGGAATTACCGGCGTGCGCATGTTCGTGAAAGGCGACGAGCCCACGACCGTCGAACACGTACTCGATCATTTCGATCACGTCGCAAAACTGATTGGCCCCGAGCATCTCGGTGTCGGCAGTGACGTCGATCTCTACGGCTACGACGCGATGCCCGCCGAAGCGAACAAGCAACTGCGCGCGGGTTACAAAGGCAGCTACGCGTTTCGCGAGAAGATCGACGTCGAAGGACTGAATCATCCGAAGCGCATGTATGACCTGACTGAAGGTCTGATCCGTCGCAAGTACAGCGACACAGCCATTCAGGGAATACTCGGGGGCAACTTTAAGCGCGTGCTGAGCGCGATCTGGACTACGTAGGAGTAAATATATGAGAGCACGTTTAATAAATGCCCTGATACTGGCGCTAATCTTCGGAGTACAAGTCGCCGTCGCACAGCAGTTCACTCCACCCGAACCGGATTTCGATCAGTACGTCGAAAAAGCGATGAAGGAATGGGAAGTTCCGGGTCTGGCCATCGCCGTAGTGAAAGACGATCGCATCGTGTTCGCGAAAGGTTACGGCGTGAGAGAGCTCGGCGGCACGGCGCCAGTGAACGAGCAGACGTTGTTCGCAATCGGATCGTCGTCGAAAGCGTTCACTGCCGCAACGGTGGCATTGTTGGTCGACGAAGGAAAGATCAAATGGGACGATCCGGTTACAAAGTACCTGCCCGCATTTCAGCTTTTTGATCCTTATTCGACGCGCGAGATGACCGTGCGCGATCTGTTGACGCACCGCAGTGGACTCGAACGCGGCGACTTGCTTTGGTATGCATCTCCCTACGACCGCAACGAAGTGCTTCGTCGGGTTCGCTTTTTGAAGCCGTCGTGGAGCGTGCGTTCGCGTTTTGGTTACCAGAACATCATGTTTCTCGCTGCCGGTCAGATGATGCCCGCGGTAACGGGAAAGGAATGGGACGACGTGGTGCGCGAGCGCATCTTCGTTCCACTCGGCATGAATGCAAGCAACACGAGCATCAGGAAGTTCGCGGGCGTCGATAACGTAGCGTCTCCCCATTCGAAAATTGACGACAAACTGCAAAAGGTCGCCTGGCGCAACATCGATAACATCGGTCCGGCGGGGTCGATCAATTCAAACGTGATCGACATGGCCCAATGGATCCGCATGAACCTCGGCGGCGGCACGTACGAGAAGAAAAAAGTGCTGAGTCCCGCCGCGGTGAAGGAGATGCAAACGCCGCAAACGATCATTCGCATCGAGGGCAACAATGAAAGGCTCTATCCCGAAGCTCATTTCCTGAGTTACGGACTCGGTTGGTTTTTGAGTGACTTTCGCGGGCGGAAGCTGGTCGAACACGGCGGCGCGATCGACGGCATGCGGTCATCTGTCGCCATGTTGCCGGAAGAGAAGCTCGGCGTCGTTGTGCTGACAAACCGGCACGGTTCAGTGCTTCCGCACGTTCTGATGTACCGCGTTTTCGACGCTTATCTGGGTGTAGCCAAACGGGATTGGAGTGCGGAGATATTGAAGAAGTTCAAGGCACTCGAAGATCAGGCGAAGATCGCGGAGAAGAAGGTCGAAGCGGAAAGAGTGAAAGGGACGTCGCCATCGCTCGCGATTGAGAAGTACGCCGGGACTTATCAGAACGAGATGTACGGCGAGACGAAGTTTGCTGTTAAGGACGGCAAGCTCATTTCTGAGTTTGGGCCAAACTTCAATGGCGATCTCGAACACTGGCACTACGACACGTTCCGCGTCGTCTGGCGCGATCGCATGGAAGGCAAGGGCTTCGTCGTTTTCAAACTTAACGCGAAAGCCCAGCCGGAGACTGTCACCATTGACGGTCTCGGTGATTTCACGCGCGTGCCCGAGAAGCCCGCTCCCGGCGCCGTCAGCAGCAAGTAGTGGAAAAGGATTTTTGTAAGTTCTTTTTTCTGGTCGAATCTCAACGAGGATCCATTATGAATCCGTGTCTGGTTATTTGTGCACTCCTGTGTCTTTTTACGTTTAATTCAGCGTTCGCCCAGGGCACGCGACTGCTTCGCCACCCAACGGTCAGCCGCGACCAGATCGCGTTTGAGTACGCCGGCGATCTGTGGCTCGTCTCGCGAGGCGGCGGCCAGGCACGCCGCATCACCTCGACTCAAGGTCTCGAGATCGAACCCCACTTTTCTCCTGACGGCACCCAGATCGCGTTCACCGCAACTGTCGCCGGCAACACGGACGTCTACATCGTCCCGACAACCGGCGGTAATCCCAAACGTCTGACCTACCATCCGGGCAGTGATCGCGTTCGTGGCTGGACGCCCGACGGCCGCCGCGTCGTCTTCGCCTCCGCTCGCATCAGCGCCCCGCAACAGGCCTACGTCAAACTTTGGACCATCGGTATTGACGGTACAGGTCTCCCGGAACAGATTCCAATGCCCCGCGCCTTTAGCGGCACCTATTCTCCCGATGGGCGCCGTTTCGCTTATGAGGAAATTCAAACTGCATTCATCCCGGATTGGTATGAGGCCAGCATGTGGCGCCACTACCGTGGCGGACGCACACATCCGATCTCGGTAATCAATCTCGCCGATTATTCGGTCGAGAAACTTCCCTGGAACAACAGCAACGATACGGAACCGATGTGGATCGGCAACACGATCTACTTCCTTTCCGACCGGAACCACACCGCAAACCTTTTCGCCTATCGCACCGATACAAAACAGTTAACTCAACTTACGCAACATGACGACTTCGACATCATGACCGCTTCTGCCGGCGCAGATGCGATCGTCTACGAACAAGCCGGGTACCTTCACCTGGTCGATGCGAAGTCCGGCAAGTCAACGCGACTCAACATCGAAGCGACGGGCGATCTGCCGTGGACGCGCCCGCAGTTCAAAAAAGTCGCCGGCATGATTCGCAACTACACATTGTCGCCAACCGGCGTCCGCGCAGCATTCGAAGCGCGCGGCGAAATCTTCACAGTACCGACCGAGAAAGGCGATTACCGCAATCTCACGCAAAGCGCGGGCGCACACGATCGCGCGCCAGTCTGGTCGCCTGACGGCGCTCAACTGGCGTGGCTTTCCGATGCGAGTGGTGAATACCAACTGATGATTGGCGATCCGATAGGTGTCACCCCGGCGCGCGCCGTCGCACTTCCTTCGACCGCTTTTTATTCGGCGCCCGCGTGGTCACCCGACGGTAAACAGATACTTTTGCAGGACAATCATCGTACCCTTTGGACCATCGAGGTTGCGAGCGGCAAGTCGACAAAGATCGACGTCGATTCGTACCCGGATCCGGTCCGGCAGTTTGATGCGACGTGGTCACCCGATTCGCGCTGGGTTGCTTATTCGAAAAACCTTCCGAGCCGCCTGCGCGCGATCTTTCTTTACTCGCTCGCCGATCAGAAGGCTTATCAACTTACAGACGGACTGGCGGATTCGATCTCGCCGGCATTCGATCTGAACGGCAAGTATCTCTACTTCCTGGCCAGTACCAACTATGGACCAAGCACTGGCTGGCTCGAAATGAGCTCGCTCGAACGTCCGGTGCGCCGTGCGATCTACCTGGCCGTGTTGAGCGCAACGGAGCCTTCGCCGCTGCTGCCGGAAACTGGTGACGAACCGCCGCGGCCTCCGACACCTCCCACACCGCCGCAAACGCCACCGGCGCCACCCACGCCGCCCGCTACCAATGTGCGAATCGACGTGAATGGCATCAGCCAGCGCGTCATCGCGGTGAACGTTCCCGCGGGCGAGTACGCGAATCTCTCGGCGGGAGCGGCAGGTAGCTTTTACTACACCGAGCCTCTGCCCGGCGGTGGTCCAACGGCACTGCGTCTCCAGCGATACCAGATTCGCGAACGCACCGCCGCGCCGTTTCTCGAAGGCGTACGCGCGTACGCACTCTCCGGCGACAAGAAAAAACTTCTCTACCAGTCAAGTGCGGGCGGTGGCGCCAACTGGGGTGTCGTCTCGACGGAGCGTCCGGCTAAGGTCGGCGAGGGGCCGATCAACGTTGCGGCACTGGAAATGCGCATCGATCCCCGCGCCGAATGGGAACAGATCTTCCGCGAAACGTGGCGGGTCCAACGCGAGTATTTCTACGACGTGAAGATGCACGGCGCGAACTGGCAGGCGATCTACGACAAGTACCGGCCGTTGGTGGATCACGTTGGTCATCGCGCCGATCTCGGTTACGTGATAGCGCAGGTTGGTGGCGAGTTGTCAGTGGGCCATTCGTACCTGATCGGCGCAGGTGACATTCCTTCGGAAGATCCCGTGAGCGTCGGACTTCTGGGTGCCGACTACGCGATCGAGAATGGCCATTACCGCATCAAGCGCATTTACAGTGGCGAGAACTGGAACCCGGAGCTGCGTGCGCCGTTGAGTGCGCCGGGCATACAGGTGTCGGAGGGCGATTACATCGTTGAAGTAAACGGCCGTCCGGTTACATCGTCAACAAACATCTACAGCTTGTTCGAAGGTACAGCAGGACGACAAACACTTATTCGAGTGAGCAAGACACCATCGCGCGAGGGAGCGCGGTTGATAACAGTGATTCCGGTGGCGAGCGAAGATGGACTCCGGACGCGCGCGTGGGTCGAAGATAATCGACGGAAAGTCGACAAACTCTCCGGCGGGCGTCTCGCTTACGTCTGGCTGCCCAACACCGCTACGCCGGGTTACGTCTCTTTCACTCGCTACTTCTACTCGCAACAGGACAAAGACGGTGCGGTTATCGACGAACGCTACAACCAGGGCGGCATGGTCGCCGACTACATCATCAACGAGTTGGACCGGAAGCTGTTGGGATATTTCGCTTTGCGCGACGGTGAACCTTCGACGTCGCCGATCGCGGGGATCTATGGTCCAAAAGTGATGCTGATTAACGAGTCTGCAGGCTCGGGCGGTGATGCGATGCCGTATTACTTCCGTCTGCGCAAGATTGGACCACTGATTGGCACGCGCACGTGGGGCGCGCTGGTCGGTACGCTTGGTTTTCCACCGACCATCGACGGTGGCGGGATCACCGCGCCTAACCTCGCTTTCTACAACATGAAAGGTGAGTGGGACGTCGAGAATATCGGCGTCGCTCCCGATATCGAGGTCGAGTACTCGGCAACGGAAGTCATCAAGGGACGCGACCCGCAACTCGAGCGAGGAGTGCAGGAGGCGTTGAAACTGCTCGAACAAAACCCCGTGCGCCGCGTGCCCAGACCCGCGCCGATTGATCGTGTTTCGAGGACCTCGGGGACCGTAGGGAGATAACGCATGCGTTTCGTGTTCATCGCGGTATTGTGGGTTGCATCCGCGGCATCAACTCTCGCGCAGCCTGTTTTTACGCGGACCGAAGCAATGATCCCGATGCGCGACGGCGTCAAGTTGTACACGCAGGTCTACACGCCTTCCCGCACAACCGAACCTCTTCCGATGCTGTTACTGCGAACGCCCTACGGCATCGGCAACCTGACTTCGGAACAACTCGTTGCCGCGCTCGCCGAGTTGACCGACTACATCATCGTCCGGCAGGACATTCGCGGCAGGTTCAAGTCTGACGGGCAGTTTGTAATGCTGCGTCAACCGCGAGATCCGGCAGATAAGAAAGGCATCGACGAAGGGACCGATACTTACGACACAATCGAGTGGCTGCTGAAGAGCGTGCCAAACCATAACGGGCGTGTCGGCATGGTAGGCACCAGTTACGGCGCGTGGCTTTCAGTGATGGGAATGCTCGATCCGCATCCGGCGCTGAAGGCCATCGTCCAGCAGGCATCGCCGGCCGACATGTGGTTGGGCGACGACTTTCATCACAACGGCGCGTTTCGTCTCAGTTACGGACTCGAATACGCCTACATGATGGAGTCGTCGAAAGAGATCACGGATCCGACGAAGATTATCAATCGCTACGACGCCTACGAGTGGTACCTCGAACTTGGACCACTGTCGAATGCAAACGCTAAGTACTTCAACAATCGACTGCCAACGTGGAACGACTTCGTCAGTCATCCCGATTACGACGCGTTCTGGAAACGGCAGGGTTTCGAGCCATGGCTGACTCGTGTGACCGTGCCCACGCTGAACGTTGCTGGCTGGTGGGACCAGGAAGACTTCTACGGTCCGATCAGGATCTACGAACTCCTCGAACGTCACGATACGAAGAAACAGAACTTCCTCGTCGTCGGCCCGTGGAACCATGGCGGATGGTCCAGGGGCGATGGCAGCAAGCTCGGCCCGGTCGACTTTGGCAGTCCAACCGCGGCGCATTATCGCAAAAACATTCTTGCGCCGTTCTTCGATTACTATCTCAAAGGCAAGGGCGCGGGCGATCGTTCCGAAGCAGTCACTTTCAGGACCGGACGCAATCAGTGGGTCGAGCACAACGAATGGCCGCCGAAGCATGACGTCGTTGCCAAGCGGCTTTACTTCCATCCGAACGGTAAGTTGTCGTTTGATCCGCCGCCGGCAAACTCACAGCCTGCGTTTGATACTTATATTTCTGATCCAGCGCGACCCGTCCCGTATCGGCATCGTCCGATCGAAGTGCGATCGGGATGGTCTACGTGGCTGGTCCAGGATCAGCGGTTCGTCCATCATCGTCCGGACGTGCTTACGTGGGTGACAGACACGCTGGACCAGGATGTCGTGGTGTCCGGAAAGATCATCGCGAATCTCTTCGCATCGACGTCGGGCACTGACAGCGATTGGATCGTCAAGCTGATCGACGTTTATCCCGAAAAGTACCAACCCGATCCGAAGATGGGCGGGTACCAACTGATGATCGCGGGCGATGTTTTTCGCGGGCGGTATTACAAGAGTTGGGAGAAACCCCAGGCGATTCCGGCGAATACGGTCGTGCACTACAAGATCCCGTTTCCAGCCAACGACCACGTCTTCCAGAAAGGCCACCGGATCATGGTCCAGGTGCAGAGCACGTGGTTTCCGGTGATCGATCGCAACC
>CBFGMX010000134.1:0-14984 GCA_965649955.1 uncultured bacterium | reverse complement strand
CCGGCAGCGTCCAAAGTTGCCCCAGCATCACGCGAAGCAATTCCGCCGGGGAGTGCCGACCCGTCGGGTACATCCGTCGTGTGCGCAGAGGACGCTGAGCCTGGCGCCGTCTCACCCGAGACAGTCATGATCGTCGAGCCGGCAAAAAGCTGCTCTTCGATCTCGCGGGCGGAAGGCAGCGGCTTTGAAATCCGCGGCGCTTCGTTGCGGCGCACGTTCTCTTTTGATTTTGGTTTTGGCGCGTCACCGTTGTCGTTGGTGGCGCTCGATTTTCTTATCGCGTCGAATACTCTTCCCATTAACTTCACCTCTCAAACGTCGTAACCAAAACTGCGGGCGGGTTACTAAGTTGATTCAATAGGGATCGGTCTAACGTTTTCCTTATCGTTCTCATTCACCGCGGTACCCGCGGCCCATAACTCGGCTCGACCCGTTGAAGTAAAAGCATTCGCCGGCGCTTCGCGTTCGACGTTCGGCTGCATCGCGGAACTCATGCGCGGCAGCATGTCGAACGTTTCGGCGACTTCCTCGATGATCGCGCGGCTGATAACTGTTTCGCCGGCCGCGTAACCAGCCAGCAACGCGTTGTCACAAAGATTGTTGATGTTGCGCGGAATGCCTTCGGAGCAGCGGAAGATGTAATCGACCGCGGCCGGAGAAAAGATGTCGGTACGTTCCGCGCCTGCGACGAGCAGACGAGAGATGATGTAACGATCCGTCTCTTCGACGTTCGGCAGCGCTTTGATCACGCAACGCAGAGCGATGCGTTGTTTGAGTTGGCGCAGATCCGGGTTGTTCAGAACTTCCCGCAACTCGGGTTGGCCCGTCAGAATGATCTGCAACTGCTTCGCAGTGTTTGATTCGAAATTGGAGAGCAGTCGAATCTCTTCGAGCACGTGCGGCGACAAGCCCTGGGCCTCGTCGACGATCAGCACCGTGCGCAGTCCGCGGGCGTGACGCGACTCGAGCGCGCGGCCCAACTCCAGCAACAATTCTGATTTCGTTTCCCACTTCTGCACGTCGAGCAACGTAGCGACGTGTTGGTAAAACTCAGGCACCGACAATCGTGGATTGAAGATGTAGGCGACCAGGACCGTGCGGTCCAGCCGCTGCATCATCCAGCGCAGGATTGTCGTCTTGCCGGTTCCCACTTCACCGGTCACCACCACGAGGCCTTTTCCACTCTCGATTCCGTAGTGGAGATTGGCCATCACTTCGGTGTGCGACGGCGTGAAGTAGATAAAGCGCGGATCGGGAGTTAGCGCGAAAGGCAACTCTTTTAATCCATAAAATTCTGCGTACACTCTTTTAAACCTCCAGTGCGGTCAGTAACTCGCGCGCCGCAAATCTCAGGCGCGACCTGACCCCTGCATCAGGAACTCGAAAACGTGAGTCAGCCGTAGCGCAAGCGCCAGCAACGGAATGCTCACAATCGTGGCGACTACACCCGCCGCCAACAGCAACCTGCGCCTGCGTGGTAACGCACGCGCTTCCTGCGGCGTCATTAGTTCGGGCACCGCGATCAGCACCGGCAAACCGGTGTAATGACGCGCGTCTTCGGTCGTTTGAATCGTCAGCAACAGCGGTGCTTCGAAGATGCCCGCGAGCAGGAGTCCGAGCGCCAATCCCGCGGCGACAGCCATGCCGATAAGCAGGAGGCGCTTCGGCGCGACCGGTTTTGCCGGAAGGTTTGCGGGGTCGATAACTTCAATGCCCTGCGCCTGCTGTTGCTCAGTGGCCTGGGCGTTCAGAGCGATCTTCTGCTGTTCATCGAGCAGCTTGTCGTACACGGTCTTCTTCGTTTCATACTCGCGATCGAGAGCGGTGAGGGCGACCTCCGCACCCGGAACGCTGTTGATGCGAGTTGAAATCAAGTTGATCTGGTTTTCCGTGTCAGCCTGGTTCTTCTGCTGTCGAGCGATCTCGGCGTCGATGTTTCTGATCTCCAGCTTCATTGCGCTGACCTGAAGATCGGGCCGGCCCTGGAGTTTCTTCTTTTTCTCCTCGATGCGCGCCTTCCAGTCGGCAACCATCGAGTCCATCTCTTTCTGCACGGCGTCGATTTGGGCCTGCTTCGCTTGATAGTCCGGATGCTTTTCCCGGTATTCAGTCTTTATGCGTTGCAACTCGCCCTGAAGATCCGCTTTGCGATTGACAAGATCGGCCCAGGCTGGAGTGGTCTTGGGATCCGTTGAGTCCTGCGACAGGTCGTCAAGCATCTGCTGCGCCTGCTTCTCGATGAGCGTCAGTTGCGCGGCCAGAGACGAGCGTCGATCCTGAAGGCGGCCGATTTCCGTAATCAGCGATTTCTGCTGCTCGCGCCAACCGGTTAACTGGCCCATCAGCGAACCCACTGACGTGGGCAGGTTGGGAAGGTTTTCCTGCATGAACTTGAGCCGCTTGCCGTCGATGGTGTCTAGTTCGGCTTTGGTCTGTTCGACCTGGCTGTTCATGAACTGGAGCGCGGCCTTTGCGGCGCCGACTTGCTCCGCCTGCTGCACGCTGATGTATTTACCGGCGAGTTCCTGAGTCACGGCCTGCGCGATCCGCGGATCGCGGTAACGGAAGCTGATATCGAACCCGTTAGTGATATCGTTGCGAGTCGTATTGACGTCAACTTTGATATCGTTGAGGATCATCCGAAAAATCGATTCCATCGGCTCGCCACGCAACCGCTCCGCCTTGTAAAGCTCATACTTGTCGATGAGAGGCTCGAGCGAGCTGCGGCTGGCGACGACCTGTGTGATACCCGCCAACTGGCGTGTAAGCGCGTCGTCGGTGCCCATCGGAACTACCGATTGCGGTAGTGTCGAAGGCTTCACGACGATGAGCGTGCTCGACTTGTAAACATCGGGCAGCTTGTAGATCGCATAGCTCGCGGCTACCGTTACCGCTATGACCGGAAGAATGATCAACCACTTTCGTCGCTTCAGTATCTTCAGGTATTCAGCCGGGGTCCGTTGTCGAAATTCAGCGCTCATATCGCACTCCTCATCTGCTTCACTATTCCGTGGTCCATCGAAATGGCCTGGACCAACGTCAAACTCGCTTCACCAAAAAACGTTACAAAGACGCCAGTGCTTGTCTCGCTTCGTTTGCATAGGGGAAAGGCTTCTGCTCGCCGAGTCGCATGGATGCTTCCAAGGCGCGGCGCGAACCTTCCTTGTCACCCTTCTCTTTCAAAGCCATTCCGAGATGGTATTGATATGTCGGGCTGGGCGTGACGTTCGCAGCACGGGCGGCCGCTTCGTCGAGCGCCACTGCTTTTCTCAACTGGTCGATGGCGAGGTCGGGAAGGTTCTTTTTGTAATACACCCAACCCAGCGTGTCGACGAATCCCGCCACGTTCGGGTTCTTCTGCACGACGCCCTGAGCCAGACGCAAAGCCTCGTCGAGATTGCCCTTGCCGGTTTCGGCATACAGCCACGCCAGGTTATTCGCGGCGATGATTGAGTTCTGGTCCTTCTCCAGCGCCTTACGATAATTGTCGGCGGCTGCGTCGTGGTTTTTACGCGAATCTTCGAGCATACCGATCAACGTGTACACGGTGGCGTTGTCGGGTTTGATCAAAAGAATTTTCTGATACTCAGCAATCGCGCGATCTTCCTGCTTCATGTTGATGAACAACTCGCCGAGCGCGGAGTAACTCGCGATGTAACCCGAATCGAGTTCCAGCGATTTACGAAACTCGGCTTCGGCCCCCTGGGTGTTGTTCTGCAACCGGTTCATGTGGCCCTTGAAGTAATGCAGTGTCGCGCTGTTCGGGTACGACGCGAGCAGTTGGTCTACTCTGGCGTGTCCCTTGTCAAGCTGGTTGGTTCTGGCATAAAGAGTCAGTAGACCACTCAACGCGGCGAAGTTGGTGGCATCGACTTGCAATGCTTGATCGAAAGCCGCCAGTGCCTCTTCCTGCTTGTTTTCCTGCAGCGCCAGCGCCGCGAGACTGTTGTAAACGCCTGGATCCTTGGGAGCGATCTGGCGTGCCAGTTCGAAGTCCTGACGGGCGGCCGCGTAATTCTTCAACTGCATTTGCGCGGTGCCGCGTGCGAGCAGAGTCTTCTCCTGGATCTCGGCGAGCACCTGTGGAGAATTCTCGCGATCGGGCGCGGTCTTGTTCAAACGATTCAGCAGTTCGTTAGCGAGACTGATCGCGGCTCGCTGACCGTTCGCATCGGCGCCGAACAACGTGAGTTGCACCTGCATCAATTTTCCAGGCAGGTAATCGGGATAATTCCTGTCGAGCTCACCGGCGAAGGCGCGTGCCTGATCCGCCAGTCCCAAACCGAAGTTTGCCTGGGCCATGTAATACAAGCCGAGGCGAGAGTTTGGCTCCTGGTCCAGAACGGCTTTGAGATCTTCGACGGCCGCTTTCAGTCCTTCAGTCTGTCCACCCCGTTGGCGGATGCGGGCGCGCAACAACAGCGCCTGTCGATCCTGCTTGTCCTTCTTCAGCGCTTCCTCGATCTGCTTCGTAGCGCCGTCAGCGTCGCCGCGCACTAACAGTAGTTCGGCGAGACGATAACGGCCTTGCATGAAGTCGGGCGACTTGGCGAGTGTGTCCTGATAAATCTTGACTGCTTCGTCCAGGCGGCCGACTGACGAATAGAAATCCGCGAGCACGATCTGGCTTTCGGGTTTGTCGGCGTCGAGTCCGGCCAAAGCCTTGAACGTTGCTTCGGCTTTGTCCAACTGCTTGTTGACGAGATAGAAGCTTGCGAGCACGAAGCGCGCGTTGCGGTCCGTTGGTCCAACTTCGACGGCTTTGTTCAATTCTGCTTCGGCTTCGGGGAGCCGGTTTCCCTGGACCAGGAACTTGCCGTATTCGCTGTGGGCCAATGACGAGTTAGGAGCGATCGAGAGACCTTTCTTGAACGTCTCTTCGGCCCTCTCGCGCTCGTTGGCCACGATGTAAAAGCGCGCCAGACTGAGATATGACTCAACTCGCTGCGGATTCAACTCGATGGCGCGATTAAGTTCCGCCAGGGCCCGTTCGGGGTCCTTCTGAGCAAACAGAACGCTGCCCATCAGAATGTGGCCTTCGATGTGGTTCGCGTCCCTCTCGAGAGTTTCTTTCGCGAGACGTTCAGCCTCGGTGAGAAGCTGGGGCCGGCCCTTGCTGGCGGCGAGATAGTAGTTGCCGAGTTTGACGCGAGCGTCGAGATGCGTCTTGTCGTATTCGAGCGTCTTCTGAAGCTCGGTGATCATTTCCGGCAGGCGCTGTAGCCCTTCGTACGCGCGCGCGAGTCCCCAGTGGGACGGCGCCGAGCGCTCGTCTATCTGGATGGCATTGCGAAACTCGAGCGAAGCTTCAGTGAACTTCAGTTCTTTGAGATAGTTTTCGCCGCGCTCGAGGTGTTCGGCTTTGGCTTTTTCGGGATTAGTGCAGCCGCTCAGGAAAACTACAGCGGTCAACAGAAGACATAGAAGGATCCGGGTATAACGCAACCCGCAGCACTCGTTTTTCATTAATTTCTACTCCGTAGTTCACTGCTCATGCGAGCAGCGAATCCGTGTTCTGGACCGGTTCATCCGTGACGGGCAATTGCCAAAGATGCGTCAGTCACTACATTTATTGCTAAACAGCCAATCCCTATCGCATTCCGATCAATTGGGTACAAATTCCGGTAATGCCGCAACGGTCTTCGCCGCAAGATCCACCGCAGACTGCAATGCCGCATCTTCCGAATCACCCAGCGGCACCGTAACTCTCACCATAGCTCCGTCAGATCGTCTCAATCGTACGCTGTCGATCACAGTGTAGACTTTTCCCCAGTATTCACTGGCGACTGTGCGTCCGCGTCCCTGATACCAGTAGAGCATCAAACTCTTGTACTCGCCGTTTTCGATGATGTACCTGTTGGCCGCGAACTGCGAGCCATCCGGGAGCGGAATCATTGCTTTAGCGGGCGCGCTCAACGTCCAACCCGTGCCGGGCAGACAGTTCAACGGGCTGTGATACGAAGCGCCTTCACGCTGGCTCGCGTAATAACCGACGTAAAAATTCGCGTTCTGGCCATCGGGGCGGCGATAGTCCCGGAGGAGATAGTCGCTGGCGCGCAAAACCGAGAGCGTCGCGTCGTCCAGGATCTGGTCGGGCCGGCTGCGACGCCAGTCGCCCACCTGTTCGGGAAAATCCTTCAACGGTTTACGATCCACATGTGCTTCGCCGAGATAGGCCCACGTGTTAACGAGAATACCGACCGCCACGATCGCGATAAACAAAACTGCGAAGCGCACTGAAGGTTTGCTCATTCTGCTCCCTCTGCCGGAACGACGCTGGTGCCGGTTTTTGCGATGCCGCTCGCATGGTCGCGCGTGGTCCTCTCTTCCACTCCGGAAGTCTCAATCGGTTTCTGTGGCGCAGGCGCAGGTCTGAAGCGATCCAGGATCCAACCAACGCCAAACAGAAGCAGGAAGGCAACGATGTAAATAGCCCAACCTGAAAAGGAGTGGAAAAATCCATCAGCAACCTGCGTTCCGTAATAGTGCGAAAGGACGCCGGTGCCGCTCACGCGCGATGCATTTGTCAAAATCGCTATAGGAATCGCCGAAATCACTAGGATCGACGACCGCCAGAAACCATAGCTCCGAAGAAATCCGAACCGGCCGCCCTTACCCGACCCGTCTTCCGAACGGGGATGTGTAAAATAAGCGAACACAACCGCGAGCGTGACCAGAGTCATCAGCGAACGGATTCCACTGCAAGCCTCGACCACTTCCAGTTTCCGCGTGTCGAAGCTATTCAGAGGCTTCAACTCGATAACATTGCCCTGCCGCAACACCGGAATCCCGAACATCTGCATTGACCACACCGCGCATCGCGACGCAAACAACTGCAACGGGAAGGCGATCTTGTTGAAGATAATCGCCGGGATGGGAATCGCGAGAATCAACAACCCCAGCGGCACCCACACCCATCGCAAAAAA
This sequence comes from uncultured bacterium, assembly GCA_965649955.1. Lineage (GTDB taxonomy): Bacteria > Acidobacteriota > Blastocatellia > Pyrinomonadales > Pyrinomonadaceae > PSRF01. Next base: position 8,057 of record CBFGMX010000134.1, on the reverse strand, counting down.
CGCACGCCCCAGAAGTAGATCACGACGCCTGCGATCAGCAGGACCAGCGACATGCGCTGGCTGTACAACTCCGCACCCGCGACCCCGATCCACAGCGCAAACAGCGCCAGGACCACCATAATCCCGCCCAGCCACGTTGACGGACGAGCCGGTTCAGCGGCGAGCCTGTCGCGTTCGAGCCACAGGATGTAACCGATAATGAAAGGAACCAGGAGGCCGTGCGAATAATTCTCGTCAGACCACCAGTTAGAGGAGAGTTTCACCAATACCGCAGCATAGGTGAAAAGGATGGCAGAGATTATGGCAAAGGCACGCCAATAATGCTTGGTGGCCGGGACACTCATATTTGGTTTCCCCGAAAGCTCTCGCAAGAAAAGGGCAATTTCCCTTGCGAAACGCACGCTCAAGCTAAAAGTCTCACTGACCCGGGGGTTAAGTCGGGTCAAAGCTTAACGCAAAACAACGGCTGGTGACAATGACCAAACATCGCCACCAGCCACAAATTGGAGAAAATCCGAAACGTGTCTTATTTCCAGATTTAGTTGATCAAAACTGTAGGGGCGTTGCTTCGCTGATTATTCACGATCAACGTCAGTTGCACGGACCCGGCCCCCTTCAGCTCGCTTATCAGCCGGACGGTCACCTGATCCAGACCCGGCAGAACGCCCTGCTCTCCAGCAAACTCCACCGGCAGGTTGTACACGCGGCCGTCACTCAACCGCGCTTCCACCATTACCGACTCGGCAAAGTTGGCTCTAATCTTCGCGCCGAGATTGACGTCGTTGCGGGTGTCGAGATTCGCCGCCGACGCACTGATACCCGTCGCAAAGAAATTGATCCGCGTTCGCTTGTCGGAGCTGAAGTTCTGAGACGTCACGACGTCGAAACCGGTCGTCGTATTGGTTTGACCATTGGAGACCACCGCGCGGCCGTCTTCGTCGTCAGCCAACGTCATGATTCGCGAACCGCTCCTCTCGACGTTGACGACACCACTGCAAACGTAACCATCCTGCGATGACACGATTACTTCCGCGGCGCCCAGCGGCATGTTCGAAGGCATGTAGAACTTGATGCCCCACGGCGAAGCGTAAAGGACCGGCACCGCAACGCCACCGACCGTCACACTCAACCCGCCAACTTCATACGGAAGAGTGCCGGCAGACAAGAGGGACGCGAACGTCGTTTGCATCGTCATCGGCTGAACATTCCCCGCACCGTTAATCGCGCCGAGGCTCGACGGAGCAACGGACGAGATCGTCGTAAGACCGTAACCAACGTTCGCCTGGCCAATCAGGACATTGGTCCTGGTCCTCGTCGCCGCTGCCTGCGTCGCAGTCGACGAGCTGATAGTTCCATAACGCATCAGGTCTCCCGCGATCGCGAGGTGCGACGCGATGCGCAACAGGTTGTTCTTGATGCTCGGGCTCGCCGCGTCACTCGCGGCCAGACCCTTGGTCGCCTTCGCGAACAAGCTGGCTGCCCTGATCTGGCTGTCGATCAACGACGCCGCATTGCCAAACGAGCTTGTCTCGCCGAGGAATTCGGCGTATGCCTGATCGATGTCGAAAATGAGCGCGCCGAGATCGTTGGCCAGTACCACATTCTCTTCGTAGTCGGCAGCGCCGGCATACTCCCCTGCCCGATCGACGAGAATGTCTGCGCGACCTTTCGCCTTGCTCACGGCGTTCGGTGAGTTGGTTACGGTGATCGACACCGGAGCGGACGTCGTGCGTAAGCCGCTGTTGTCCCTGGCAACTGCCGTCAGCGAGTAATCACCCTTCTGCACGTTGGTCCAAACGGTACCCCACGGACTCGTCGAGTCGATGTTGATGAGCGTGCCGTTTTGGTAGAACGCAACCTGCGTAACCGAACCGTTTGGATCACTTGCTTCTGCTTCCAGCGTGACATCCATGCCGGCTACAAAAGTCGAACCATTGGTCGGAACGGTCAGCGAAACCTTCGGCCCATCCGGCGCCGGAGTTGGAGTCGGACTCGGCGTTGGCGTCGGGCTCGGCGCCGGCACTGGTCCACCGAAATACAGGCCGCTTATCACCGCACTCTTGCCACCTACCTTGTTGACGGTGATCTTTACGTGGCCACGAATGTCCCAAACCAGGTACTGACCACCGTTGAACTGCGAGACCGATCTGCTTTCGATCAGCGTGTTGGTGGCCCAATCGATAACGTCGATACGCTGCGAACGGTTGTTGCCGTCCCAGTCGAGGTTGTAGATCGCGACGCGATGCGTCTGGCCGTCAGTCAGGTTCAGATCGATCAGGAAGAACGAGTTCGATTCCCAACGTGCAGCGACGCGGTCGGTGGTGTTGAGTTTTTGCAGCGCCCGGAGGTCGGTCGTCGAAGCGCTCCAGGTCGACGAAGATGAACCGGTGACGTTTACCTGCGCAAACGAGGGATACTTGATAACGTCGCCGATCGTGTTGTAACCATCGCCGCCGTAAGCACTCTTCCAGGCGCCTTTAGTCGTCGTATCAGCCCTTACGAACTTCGCGCTGGCAATGGGTGTCGGAGCGGGAGTCGGTGTCGGAGTGGGTGTAGAAGTTGGCGTCGGGGTTGGTGTGGGGGTAGAACTTGGAGACGGAGTCGGCGCCGGCGTAGGACTTGTTCCGACCGATCCTCCCTGACCCCAAACGAGATAACGGCCGCCCATGCGACAGTTCTGGTTGTAACTCTTGGCGTCCCCCGCCATGTAATTGCGCACCTTATCCGTTTCGCCATAGGCAGAATCCCACAGCTCATCTCCCGCGGCTTTGAAGAATGGGTCGCCGGTTGTCTTGTACGCAAAACCATAAGCAGCGATGATCGGGCCGATCGCCTGCCGGGTATTTTGTACCTCACTCGGATCTGTTGTGTCCCAGTTCGAAGGATAATTACCCGTTGCGTACCTCGTCGGGTTTACTGTGGTGCCGCCGTGGTAGACATAAGCGAACCCTCGTAGCCTGACTCCCAGTGAAGGCACTAACTGAGTCAGGTATGGACCATCAGAATACAAGTGCCGGCACGCCTTCGTGATCTGGTTCAGGATGTTGTCTTTGACGACCTGGTTCGTACTCAGAGTGTGAAGATCGGCTAGAGCAGTGAGCAACAGGCCAACCATAAACGGCTGCATTATGCCTCTGTATGTTCCGCCATCGGAATCTGTCGAATCCCAGTCATCCCAACGCCACGAGCCATCAGGGTATTGAAGCCTGCCGTAATAGTTGGTCGCGATTGCTTCGACGTCCGCCAGGTATTGAGCACGTAACGTGGCCCCGTTGGTTTGCGTGCCGCCCGCTTGCAGCGGAAACGAGTCGGGCAGGAGCTTGGCGAGCCACGTCGCATGGTGAAGCGCAAAGGCGCCCTCACGCACACCGTAGTAGAGCGTCGAATCGTTGATGCGCATCTTCAACCACAGATTGAGATGAAAGCGAGTGTACTGGTTGATCCAGTCCCACATCTCCGGACGGCCGTCCATCGCGCGAAGTATCAGACCGCCAAGGCCACCGTGCCTGGGCGGAGGAGTCTTGCCATTGTCGAAGTCGCGCTGCAGTCCCTCTTTGATCCAGTAGGGATGCCGCCACCACGCGTCGGCACACTTCTGCGCGTAAGCCAGAAAAGTCGGATCGCCGGTACGTGTGTAAGCCACGTATTCAGCTAAGGGCAGGTCGTAATACTCGAGCATTACAAACTGATCCAGCGCAGCCGGATCAGTCGGCGGCACTGTCGGACAGGCGTCTCCATGAACTCGCGCCCGCTGGATCTCGATCGTATCGAACCAGGAATTCGAGATCGGAGCTTGTGGCCCGATGATGAAGTCGGCGCCGGCGTTAACCGCGAGAGCCGGCTCAGGCGGGTTTACGGCCCATGCGAACGCGACGTTCGGCAGGAGCGAAATAATTACGAGAAGAAGAACTGCGGAACGAAAGTATCTGGAATGAAAAACCCTAGATGACGCGGAAGCCTGCGCCTTGGTGCCCATTGGTTGCTCCACTTCGGTAGCCGGACGATCTCTCGTGCTTAATCGAGAGACTCCTGGCTTTGCGAACCCGCATCACTGCGGGGGTGCGTTTTTCGGTTTTGCTTGCGCTGCCGAACCGTCAGATCAAAGCAGTACAGGGGGACCTGTGATCAGCCGGCCTTTCGTGTAAGAAGATAGGAACTTTTGAGATTAGGAATGGTTGAGAGCGCTGGAAATTACGACGCACGCGGTTAGGATAAAGACACGAGAGTCGTTCAGCCATGCTCCGGAAGTACTTGGGGGATGGCTTCCAGATCGCCTTCGGCAACCAGACTATCTTCCTCGCGGCTCTGTCCCCCTAAGGGGACGAAGGAAGAAGACTCTCGGCTTTGCGTCCCTACCTCACGGCAGGTTTGCCTTTATCGGTGCAATCACTTTGAAAGAACTTTTAAGCCCTTTAAGGATCAAGTGGGGCAAACAGAATTAAACATGCGGTCAGGTTCGGTGTCAACAGTCATTTTGATGGCTTGGGGTTGGCGGCGGGCTTGGTTGCCAATAGGGGAGCTAACGGATCGTTCGGAAGTAGGGATCGGTCGAGATTAATTACGGGTTTACTTCTTATCGATGTTTCCGGAGGTTGACGGGAGGCGTGAGAAGTCGGCGCCGGATTGGCGATAGCGGCTGCGCGGGTTCAGGCGAAAGTCGCCTTTTTCCGGGTTTTCGAAACCGATGTCCCCCAGAGAACCCGGAAAAGCGTTGCCGGACGGATACAGCGACGAGTTTGCGCCGGCGATCACGTTGTTTCGAAACTGCGCGCCGGGCGTGAACAGGTCCAAGGCGACCTTGCCCTCTCCCGAAGCGTCGCCCTTCACGCCATAGCCTTTACTGTCGCGGACTGTGATATTTCCCTCATAAACGAAGCCCGGCGATGGTTCGCCGTGCAGCGTCATTATGTTCCCCGATTGAAGGTGGGTGTTGTTCGAGACTGTCGCGTTCGGATACCCGGACATTGTCAGAAACGTCCCACTGATGCCCGTGAAGAGATTATTCGAGATGACGATGTTTTGCGCCCGCTGCGACGGTTTGAGGTTGTCCTTGCCCAGCAGGTTGAGCGCCGAGGGACTGTTCTTGACGATGTTGTTTGTGAAAGTGACGTCTTCGATGGTCGACCAGGGCGCCCCGCCCTCGTCGTTACGGACGGTAAACAAGACTCCCGAGCCCGCCTGCGCGTCGACCCAGTTGTTCTCGAAGATATTCCGGTCGATAGTGACCCGCCGCGCGTTTTTCAGCTCGAAGAGGTTCTTGACCGACCAGTGGTTACCGGCGTAGCTCGGATCACCCACTTTCCAGCTAAGCGGTTTGAAGAAGTAGTTGTCACGGATCTCGATATCGGACGGCACGAGATTCGGGATACTGGGATTTGAACCGCCGAACATCACGTTTTCGCCCGCGCCCTCGAGGTAGTTGTTGATGATCTTGAAAGGGCCGGGGCCGTTCCAGCCACAGATTGCCTGCGTGTCGTAGCCTTTTCCGTGAATCTCGGAGATGTAGGAGTTGGTGATGTTCGTGTCGGCGCTGTTGAGAGAAATGCCGCGCTGGACTTCCTGCGTTGGAAAACCGTGTATATAGCTGCGATCGATTACGAGGTGACGCGGGACGGCGTCGAGCGTTTTTTGGGCGCTCGAGTCGCCGAGACGTACCAGGTCGTTGACTTTTACCTTCTCGTTCGCGGTGGAGATCTCGACGCCAATGAACTTGTAATGATGCGCAGCGGGCTCGGTTTTGATGATCGGCGAACCATTTTCCGCCGACTGGAGCTTCGCAAACAGTGCCGATTGTGACGGTGATACGCGCACGCCGTCGGGCAGTTCCGCAATACGCGACGTCTGAATGGTGATGAACTGGTCGCCGGATTTGACCGGAAGCGTGAAGGGACCGTTGTAAACAGCGCCTGCCTCGAGCACGATCGTATCGCCTGGCTTCGCGTCGTTGAGTGCGCGCTGAAGGTCGCCGTTGCGATCGAGTTTGATAGTCGAACCTTCGACTACAGCCGTACTCTGCGTCCGCCTGGCGCGCTGCATGAAGGCGACACCCGCGCCGATCATTACAAACACTAACACGATAACGAGAAGTACCGATGAGTTGCGAATTGACCTCATCCGAGGACCGTTGCCCCTTCGTGTTCGAACACTTCGTTGGCTGCTTCCGCGCCGAAACTCTGTTCGTGCCGCAGCCATGATTCAAGCACGTAGATGTACCAGAGTTGATTCGGCGCCCGGCCTTCTTCGGCGGCAGCAGCCAGTCGATCGAGAGCGGCGCCAGAGTTTATCCAACCTTCGCGGTCGAGTATCGACGTTTGCAACAGCTCGGTCAGCGCGTTTCGCCAGCGGCCGACAAGCCAGCGCTGGACGGGGATCGTGAAACCACGTTTACGCCCGCGCGAAACTCGCTCCCCCAGTTTCTGATGAGCGAGCGTGCGCAGCACCGATTTGAGTTTTCCGCCGTGCAGACGTGTTTCGAACGACAAGCCTGCCGCAAACTCCCACAAATCCTGATCGAGAAACGGCGATCGTGCCTCCAGCGAGTGAAACATCGTCGCGCCGTCGACCTTCGTCATGTACTCGCCGACAAACCTGTTGCCGCGATCGTATTCGAGAAACTCCGCGAGAACGTTGCGGCCCGATTGGTTGGACCACTCGATACTTCTTTGCGCCACAGAAACGCCCGCGAGTCGCTCACCGAGTATTCCGTATCGTTCGTACGACGGCAAACCGTCGTGAGCACAAGCGACGGCGCCGAGGCCGCCAGTCGAATAGTTCAGGAACGAACTCAGTCGCTTCAGTGAACCGACCTGCGGAAACTTTTGACGATTGCCGCGCCAGGCGTTCGCCACAAATCCGGGTAACGAACGCGCGAGTTTTTGGGCCAGCCAGAGATGTCGATGTTCAGGATAACCGAGAAAGACATCGTCGCCGCCGTCACCCGTCAGCAACACGGTGGCCGAACCGCGCACGGCTTTCGACACTCGCAACATCCCAAGCGCTGACGCGCAAGCGAACGGTTCGCCGTAAGCGGAAACCAGTTCGTCGATGTTAGGCTCGGAGTCGCCGGACAGCTCGAGCACCTGGTGACGGATGCCGAGACGCTTTGCGGTGTCGGTGGCGTCTGCCGTCTCATCCGCGGGGTCGCCGGGGGTGCCGACAGTGAATGCAGTAACGTCGCCGCCGAGGTGGGCGATGGCCCAACAAACGAGACTCGAATCGACGCCGCCGCTCAACAACGATCCGACCGGAACGTCCGCGAACAGTCGACGTTCTACAGCACGAACAAAGAGTCGCTCCGTTTCTTCTACTGCTTCAGCGAATGACGGCTGCGTGCTTGAAGGTACTGGTGGTTGCCAGTATTGGCGTGTTCTGACTTCACCGGCCGACCATTCGACGACAGTCGCCGCGGCTACTTTACTGACGCCGCGATAGATCGATCGATTGTCGGTGACGTAACCGAATTCGAGATAGTCGGCAATAGCGAGATCGTCGATCTGGTCGGCAAGGCCGCCTGCGCGCAGTGCGCGTGCAGTCGATGCGAAAGCGATTTGTCCGTTTTGGGCGGAGTAAAAGAGTGGTTTGACGCCGAGGCGATCGCGCACGAGGAAGAGTGTGCGCTTGCGATCGTCCCACAGCGCAAACGCAAACATGCCGCGGATCTTTTCGAGCAGGCGATCGAGGCCCCACGCGTCATAGCCGTGGATGAGCACCTCGGTGTCGGTGTGACTTTTGAACTTGTAATTCTGCGCTTCCAGCTCGACGCGCAGTTCGCGGAAGTTGTAGATCGCGCCGTTGAAGACGATGCCAATCGACGAGTCGGGCGACAACATCGGCTGACGTCCGGCATCGCTGAGATCAAAGATCGCGAGCCGGCGGTGACCGAGCACAGCGGCCGTTCCACCGTCGCTGGGCCAAACTTCCAATCCTTCGCCGTCAGGCCCGCGCCGTGTCAGCGTCGACAGCATTTGACGAACGCGACGACGGCTTTCCTCGCGTTCGCCGAAACCTGCTAAACCTGCGATCCCGCACATGACTTACTTTCTACGTGTCTCCCGCTT